>JBCCIM010000240.1 GCA_039111535.1 Bacteroidota bacterium
GAAAGGAGATAAAAGCGCGCGTTTTATTTGGTGGTGCCCTTTTCTTTGGTTCGTTTCTTTTGGGCAAGCAAAAGAAATGAACATGCGCGGTTTTAAATGCGGGGCTGTAGTTTACAATCCACTATTGCGTATGGCCTTTAGCACGATCACAAAGCACTTCAACTAAAAGCGTTTTATTTTATGGAATAGCTCCGCGTATTAGACAAATTCTTTTCTGAACACCCCTGTTCGGTGTTCGACATTCAAGAATGCCCACCGCCTACCGCCGCCGGTCCTTCACCATCGCAAACGTCCGCTTCAAGATTTGCAGCGTATTTGAGCTGATGGTTGCATTCGGCAGGACTTCGCAGACCATATCGTAACAGCGTTGGGGGCGTTTGGGGTCGGTGTCGTTACTGGCTTCGAGGCAGAAGCGTGTGACGGCTTCATCGTCTGCCTGGCCAATTGCTACCCGGTTGAAATCAAAAATAGTGTTGTACTGAAACCAGTTTACCACGAAGGCGCTATTGTCGAATCGCCATTTCTGTTGCATGGTTTCGTCGAGCAAGGCGGTGACTGTTGTTGCCGGGATCGCATGCAACGTGCTTTCGCAGGTGCGACAAGCCACGTAGCGTATTTTACCAACGCCTTCAATGATTTTTGTGGCTTGCTCAAATCGGGTTAAATCCTGTGCACAAAAAATACGTCCAATTGCATTGCTAGACGGTTCATGGATCAGGTCAATGATTCTGGCTATCAATTTCTTTCGCGCCGGCTCTGTCCACGGGTGCTCCATTCGCTCAATAAGCGGTGACACAATTCTGACATCCCCCTGGGCGGCTAACATGTTGAATACAGTTGCGTCTGTCTCAGAGCCAAAGAACGCAAGGGCGTATGCTGTGACGAGCTGGTATTCTCCCAACCGACGGAGTGCTTCCAGCGCCTTTTCTCGAACCAGCGGTGCCGGATCACCCAATTTCTTGATCAAGGGGCGGATGGCGGTACCATGCTTCAGCATTCCCAGTGATTCACAGGCAGCTGCGCGGACCTGGAGGTTTCTATCGTCGAGGCAACCCGTCAGATCGTCCAGTGCACGTTTGTCCCTGATTTGGCCGAGCGCTTCAGCTGCGTACTGTCGGATGATCGCGTGGTCGTCTTTTAATTGCGCTGAGATTATGCTGACGGCATTCAAGTCCCGGAGCTTTCCAAAAGCCCGTAATGCAGCAAGGCGTACCGGCTCTTCCGTTTCTCGCTCCAGGTGCGTGATCATGGGTGCTGAGGCAAGGGGATGATTCAGTTGCCCAAGGGCATCGTAGGCAGCTTCACGTACGCTTGCGTCCTGGTCATCAAGGGCATAAATGAGTGGATGTACAGCATCAGCTTCACCCAGCCGCACGAGATGCGCGCATGCACGCCGGCGCTCGTCCCATGTACCATCTTTTATCTGGTTGCTGTAGAACTCAAAATCTGTCATGCGACCTGCCGTGGGCGGGGGATTTGCAGCCAAAGGATGTGGATTGCTCTGACTTGATGGATCTTGTAGCAGCAAGTTACGACGCAAGCGACCCAAGCGTTTCCTTAAAGGCCGGCGGAATGCTGTTGATACCCTTCAGCGCACGTTTTACTTTTTTTATTTGTTTCTCATCCAATTCGTTCAGGTAGGGTGCTAAACGGTCCAGCGGGTCGAGTGTTTTTGCTTTGACCAGCGCACTTACAAGGTCAGGAATAACTTTAGAAGTCAGGATTTTGTCTTCTATCGCTCGTTCTGCAAACAGCACTTCTTTGCCATCAACCAACAGGTTTTCAGGATCTACCAGTCGCGTAGGGACTGCCAACTTCCAGAATTCAGCATAGGCAGCCGCATCCATGCTCTTGATGCCAGACTTGATTCGCCATTTGTCTATGGGCAAGTTCCAGCCACCATCTCCCCAAATGAGAAGCAGGCTTTTTAGTTTTTGATGGGGATGTTCTTCAAGCAAAGCTGCAAGGGCTTTGCGTTCTGCTTTTTCTGGTGCAGCGAACCCCGATTCCTGGTAGGCAGCAAACAGGTGCTGCAGGAGTTCTTTGGTGTTAAATCCATCCTGGATGCTATCCAGTAAATCGATAGGCTGCATATTGGCTGACACAACAGGATGCAACCGGGTAGCAATAACTTTGGGCAGTTTTGCGCTGAGTTGCCGAAGCATTCTATGGGCTACAACTTTTTTGTTGGCTTCGAGTAGTGAAGCGAGGAGGGATTCAGATACACCGTCAAGTGCCTTGAGGTCGCCTTCTTTGTTGTCGAGATAGTTTGTGACCAGAAAGGCTTCCCGCTTGTTGGCGTGGATGGTATCGTACTTGCCTTGTGTCAGCATGGCGTCTACCCAGCGCCCGTACGATGTGATTGGGGTAGCCAGTTCACCCGTGTACTGTACTTGCCGGTCCGCTGCATCTACCAGGATATAGACTTTTTGTCGCGGCTTTTCGCTAAAACCGGTGCCCCAGCAATAGGTAATATTGAGTTTGCCACCTCGCTCAAAAAAAGTGTCAAAACTGCAGTATGGAAGGATTTGCGGCGGGACAACCGTCAGCGCGTGTTGCACTGCGGCTTCTATTTCTTCTGTTGATCCAATAAAAGCCACGGCAGCCCTGTCATCTGCAACGGCTTTGTGATTGATGGCAAGCTGCGCCAGTTGTCTGAATGTGTCAGCGTCCCATGTTTGCGCAGGAGATTTTGCGGACGGAATGTCGAGCAGCACTTCTGCTATATTGCTGCTTTGCTTGTCACCTTTAGCCAAAGCTGCTTCGGTGGTATCGACCAGTACGCCGAGCTCAAAGAGCTGCATCGGGTTGATGTTAGCCGCTGCAAACTCGGCCGTCCTAAAAATGAGGCAATGCGCGACATACAGACCAGAGCGACCGGCATTGTCTTGTCCGCTTACCGGTGTAACCTGTCCGACAACAAGCTTGTCTGTGCCCAGTCGAAAGCAAATGCGTTTAACGGGATTGTGGTCTCCTGTAATGTAAAAGACGCGTTCTTCAATGTCAGCGACTTCCTCTTCAGAAAGGCCGTCGTGCGTGTAGAACAGGGTTTGGAAACCAGCCGTTTTGGATGGTGATTCGTTGCGTTCTACGTTGGCGTAAATGTGTTGCCAGGCGTAAAGCTTTGGCATGGGTTATCCGGGTAAACGTTAAAAAACACGAATGAGTCGGCATCCGAAAATGCGCATGCGCTGGGTTGCATCAACAGGGACAACAGTTTCCTGCATAGGGCGAAAAGTATTCGGGTAGAAGCCGGTGTCAGGCCGGCCCAGTCCCACCCACGATTCGCCGTCCAGGGCCCATTCTACGATGCCTTCCTGCATTAAACTAAGGTCCAGCAAGGTATGCGGTTCAGTCTGCAGGATACGTTGTAGCCAGCTTTGTGCCGGTTCGCTTGCACAATACGCTTCAATCTCTTCCAGGTACGGATCGCAGCGTTCATATTGCAGGGCGTCATACACGGCACGCCACTCTTCAACAGCCGGCAAAGCGTAGTCAGAAGTTGGTTCTTCATTGTCGAGCCAAACGGCAAACTGCAAAGCCTCTTCTGGTAAGATGCCGGTCATGATATCATGCTCGATCCTTGGCCTGGTGCCGGCTTTTTTTTGTGGCTGATTCAAGGCACTGGCATGCTGGAATATGGTATCGAATATCGGGTCGGATGTCGCAAACGATGCAAACTGATTTTTGGTGACGGGCCAAAGTTGCGCATCAAACCCCAGGTCGGACAAATGGACCAGCGGGAAGCCTGTAAGATCAGATGAAAAGGAGATCCGCATCTGGAGATTCTGTCGATTATTTAAAAATGGATTTCCATAGGGTTGCGAACCAGCCCTTGCTTTTTGTTGCAGGCACAGGGCGATAGCCTGGGTTCAATGCCGCCGCCTGCCGTTCGTAGAGCCGTCGTTGTCGAACGGACTGGGTACGCTCCAGGGTCCACAGCAAAGGGTCGAGAATACGGCGCGGTTTGATTTTAACCGAAAGATTGCCTTCTTCGTCGGGTGCTGCGCCTAAAGCGGAAATAATCGAGAAATGGACCGAGGCAAATCGATCTTTAGCCAATGTGAGAAATTGTCGCGCCCCAAGGGTGTCGTGCGTGTAGCGGTTTAGTAAGTCGGAAATTACGTACATCTGGGCGACGTAGCTGTTGATGTCTTGTAGCCGGCTCCAGTCGTCTTTCATCATATACTGCTTGACCTGCGGGTACCCATCGAGGTCGTTCAGCATCGCATCGCCGCAGGTAAACACAATAATCAGGTGCTGCTTGCGCGTATCCGCATTCATATCAGCCATACCCTGGATATAGGAATACAGCAAGCGCTCAAGTTCTACACCCGGATTGGACGATGAATCTACCGTTTTTTTGAGCTGCGGCAGACTGACAAGAAAAAGTGCGGTGCCTGCGCGGCGCACAAAGCCGGCGTACCGCCCGATGTCTTGTGTCCGCATAAACGCCTCGCCGGCTGTATCGTAGAACAGCAGGGTGGCTTTACCGCTGTTTGTTATGGGCAGGCTGTTGACCTGCAGGAGGGTAGGTTCAGGAAAGATTTTGGGATTGGGGGGTGGCAGTTTGCCGGCGTCGAGTGATTTGGCATTCTCAAATACCACTTCCAGGCTCGGGTCGTTTATCGGAAACATGTAGAATTCAGGCCAAAATTGACCCAAATCCATCCGGGCAAGGGTGTAATAGAGCGTGCTGAGGGCAACGGTTTTTCCATGCGCACGGTGTCCAATTACGCTTACCACAACAGGCGGATATTTCTTATAATCGTCAACATAGAGGCGTGGAATGGGCTGGCTACAATCTGCCTTTGGGCATACGTATTGAAACGTGCCGTTGTCGTTTACCTCTTTTTTAAATTTGACCTTCTCAAGGCAAAACGGGCAGATCATAAGGTGCAGTTACTTTCGAACGGCTTCTACAGCGTAGTATCGTGGTGTGAAGAGGCGTAATAGCGGGCGGATGCCTATCCGTCGTACCGGACTATTCCATTGCTCTGAACGCACTATGGTCCAACCAGCTTTTTCGAGGAGCCAGTCAAACTGCCAGGGCTCAAATTCATGAAAATGCCGATCACGCGGGTCGCGCGGATTATGGTAGGCTTTTGTGAACCACAGGTCGAGTGGGACCGTCACAAAAAGATGTTTGGCCTCAATGGCTTGCAGTACACCCAGCGGATTCAGCAGGTGTTCCAGAATTTCAAAAGCCGTTACAACATCAACTTGTTGCGCAGCAACTTCTTCAGGCGTATCGTCAAGGTCTGCTTTTGTGTTGAAGACTTCAAATCCTTCATTGCGCATGATGGCGGCAAAAGGGTTGTCTTCTCCTAAATCCAGTATGCGCGCCGGCGGTTGCAGGCCTTTGCGCATGAAGTCAAGCGTACGCTGGTAGCGCAGTTTGAGGGCGGGATTTGATGCAGAGTATTCAGCTACGCTCATGGAAATTATTGGGCCGGGGAGCGGTGCACGGGCGTGTCTTTTTCTATGCTTTGATAGACGGCAAGCAAGGTTTTGACTTCATTGTCCCAGTTGTAGTGCTCGGTGATGGCCTTATAGCCCCGTTGACCCATTTGTTCCGCTTTTTCAGGGTCGTTGAGCAGGGTTTGTAGACCCGTTGCAATGGCTTCCGGCTTGAGTGGATCTACCAATAAACCGCAATTGTGGCGCTCAACGATGGGGCGAATTGTCGGCAAATCGGAGACCACGACAGGCAACCCGGCTGCCATGTACTCAAACAGCTTGGTTGGGAAAGCGCTCAGGTGTCGATCTATGGGATGTCTTGTAATGACTCCAATCCGAACACCGGAAAGGAGCTTGATTAATCCGGTGCGGTCGATCCAGCCCTGGAAGTCTACCTTTGCCCAACCCGGCATGTTTTCAACGCGTGTTTTCAGGTCGGTTGGATAAAAGGTGCCGGCCAGTTGCAGGCGTGTAGTGCCTTCTACGTGGTTGAGGGCGTCTACCAGTTCTGTTACGCCTCGCACCGCGCTGATGCCACCGGCAAAGCCAATATGGGATGGCCGGCTGGCGTAGGGTACATGCTTGCACGCCGAGAATTCTTCCAGCATCGGGTAGTTGCGTACCAGCGATACCTTTTTTTGCGGGAAGTAGTCTGCGATAATGGGTTCAGCAGCGATGACATGGTTGAGCATGCGGCCGGCTGCCCATTCCAGCATCCGCATAAACAACCCTATTGGCCGGCGCAGTGGCCGCGGGATCCAGTGCTGGTACATCATTTGGCGGGGCGAATCTTCATGGGCGTCGTAAATGACGCGCCGGCCCCGAAGTTTGAGCAGCAACATGAAAGGCAGCAGTTCCCCGTCATGAAAATGGAAAATGGCGTCCCGGTTTTCTTTCAGTGCAGCTTTATACACGTCCCGCGTTGTCTTTTTGAGGCGCTCCCGACCATTGGCTGGCCGCGGCACGGCTCGAATCTGTACACCGTCCACAACTTCGTCCTGGGTGTGGGGGACAATAAGGGTGACCCGGTAGCCTGCTTTGGCTAATGAGCGGCATTCTTTCTGAAACACGCGTGTGTCAAACGGTCGGTGGGTCGACGTCAGGTGTATGCTTTCCCCAGCTGCGTGCTGCATCATGGATGGCAAAGATGGATAATGGTGGCTAAAGGGTGTTTACGTGTAGCATAGGCAGAGGCATAGCCAAATGCGCCGGCCTTTTGTTGGGCAATTCTTAGCTGTGCATAGCCCAGCATTTGACACGTGAATGTACGAGAAAGTTTGAACTTGTGTCGCTGCTTTTATGATTTGCGTGTGGATATGCCGGCACCTGAGTAACAAATATAGAAGCTGGATATACAACTTTATGGTTTGCATGCCCACATTACCCGTACATCCAATTGTAAACGTTCAGTTGCCGTGCAAAAATACATAGATCTGATTGCAGCCAGCTACAAGGGATACGCTTCGTACCTCTGGCAAGAAATTCTCAATCCGCACTGGACCAACTATTTTTACTGGTTGATTGCGGTGTCTCTGCTCTTTTTTGCCCTTGAGCTTGCAAAGCCCTGGCGGAAGAACCAGGCCCAGTTCCGCCAGGATTTCTGGTTGGACTTCTTCTACATGTTTTTCAACTTCTTCCTGTTCTCGCTCATCATTTACAATGCAGCGTCAGATGTAGTTGTTAACCTGTTTAATGATTTTCTGGGCATATTTGGTATTACCAATCTTGTTGCCATTCACCTGGATAGTTGGCCGGCATGGACGCAATTGCTGGCGCTGTTTGTTGTGCGCGATTTTATGCAGTGGAATATTCACCGGCTGCTGCATCGGGTGCCTTTTCTATGGGAGTTTCATAAAGTGCACCATTCTGTGAAGGAAATGGGTTTTGCGGCACATTTGCGCTTCCACTGGATGGAGAACGTGGTTTATAGGGTCCTGGAGTATATTCCGCTGGCCATGATTGGCTTTGGAATCGATGATTTTTTCGTGGTTCACCTGTTTACGCTGGCCGTTGGACACTTTAATCACTCGAACTTCACGATCAATCTGGGTATTTTGAAGTATATATTTAATAATCCACAGATGCATATATGGCATCATGCAAAGGAATGGCCTGAATCCCATAGATTTGGCGTGAACTTTGGATTGACTCTCAGTATCTGGGATTATCTGTTCGGAACTGACTACGTGCCTCATAGCGGGCGCGACATTGAGCTAGGTTTCGAAGGGGTTGATTCGTTCCCCAAAACGTTTCTCGCCCAAAGCCTTCATGGCCTCCCGTTTTCTCTCCGCGATACCGAGGAGCCCCACGAGAACGGTAGCGACGTGGAGTCCGCCACAACTTGATATTTTTTTGATGACGACTAGAAGATTTTTCTTCTTTGCAATCGTCCTCTCTTTTGTGATCGTTACTGTGCCGCTTTATTGGCCCAGTCTCACGCCGAAGGTTGGATCAGATGCATTGATAGAATTTATTGGAGATGGCGAAGCCCCGGCCATTCTCGACGTACGGACCAAAGCTGAATTTGACACGGGTCATCTGCCCAATGCAATTCATGCATCCGTGTTTTCTCTTTTTACAGAGCACAAGAACCTCGCAATTTCAGAGCAGGAAACCCTTGTTGTGTATTGTGGCACCGGGTTGCGTGCCCGGGTAGGCGCCCTAATTCTGCGTATGGCCGGCTACACCTCGGTCTATATGCTCGAAGGGCAATTCAACGGCTGGAAAAGAGACGGATATCCGGTGATTCGGGTATAGAATGTCAAATTGTCTCTTCGTTTAAATTGCTTGTATAAGCCATAAGAAGCCGCTTTTTGCGGCTTTTTTGTCTTGATTTTCATTTCAAATCAACCCACGATTCATCCTTAACCCCTATCTTGCCCAAGTGCCGGGCTGCTTTACTTTGCGACCTGTCTTTCTTACAATCTCAATGCAATATGCCGATTGCACGTATAGGAAGTAAGCGGCGTA
>JBCCIM010000241.1 GCA_039111535.1 Bacteroidota bacterium
AGCCGGTCTGCCATGTGGGTGTAGGGTTTACCAAAACGCTCTTTACCGAGCATAACCGCAAGGCCATCTTCCAGCGCTGTTGTTGCGGCTTTTCCAAACCAGGAGCGGACAATCAGGCTGGTTTCTCGGTTTACGCTTTCTCCTTCGATACCGGGCTCGCGTCCCACATGAACCGCCTGGTCACCATACGCCACATGGGCAAACTCCATGCTATTGGTAATCACTGCTTTATCCTGCAGGTTGGCGTACAGGTAGTATTTGTAATTGTGCGCTTCTTCAGCGGGCAACCGGTCTCCGGCAAAGGCGGCTACGCGATCGTAACTCGCTTCGCGCTGCTGGATGATGCCGGCAAGATCCTGGTGATCAATAGTAGCGTTGTGCGTATAGAACCGGAAGTGCGTGGTGGTCCCAACAAGCTTGATGTCATCCTCAAAATCAAGATCCGCTGCTTTGTCAATTTGCCACAATCGGCCGGGCTCCTGCGAAAACTTGCCAAGACGCAACCGTTGTTCATGCCGCAATATTTGGTAGTCGTATGAACGGATGAGATCTTGAACAACCCGCATCGTACTTCCCTGGAGCAAGTTATCTTCGGCCCAGCCAGCAATCATAAACATTGCGTATCCCGGATTTAACGCACCAGGATACATCATTCGAAGGATATCTTCACGGCCGTATGATTTACCAAAAAAGGTAAACCCATCAGGGGAAAAGGATACGGGTGATGCGGCAACTGCTGGTGTGAGAAACGGATTATTTTCGGGCGTACCAATAAGCAGCACTGCTTTGCCGGCAAAGTCTGCCCGGGTGACTTCATCTACGTGGCGCACCTCCTGCGTATGCGAACGCCAGCGTCGATTAGACTGCTCCAGCGCCTGGCGCATTTCCGCCTTCCGTTGCGGCGTGGAAGCCCCAAATACAATCAGCACATGGCCGTCAGAGAAAAAGCGATCCAACAAGGCTGCCCGGGTATACACCGAATCGTCTGTTGCCTGAACAGAAGGTCCGTTCAAAGCAGGAAAGGCTGCGGCAACAGGAGGCATCACAATGGGTGACAATGCGATACAGATCAGCAAAAACAGGCCGAACAGTTTTCTCATGACAGGCGGTAGGAATTAGCAAAGAGGATTCAGCAAATCCGCCGGCAACGTCAGCCTTGTACAGCGTACTTATTTGCCCGGACGGATATCCCAGAGCAGCATCGTTTCAATGTCAGCGTAATCTTCTTCATTTTCGCTGTCAATAAACCGATAGTCTCCAAGTTTCTTTCGCATGTTAGGGGCAATACGTTCCCATTTCATACCCTCACGATCGGAAAATTCTTCCGGAAAGGGTTCTTCCATTCGGTAAGAGGGATGGTATGAGCGATACGTTTTTGCAGATTCGTATATAGCTGCACGACGGGCGCCGGCCTTTGTTGCGCTTACGCCAACAACTTTAAAGGGCGCAATGGTGATAGTAGCCTGAAAAAGGCCATCTTCCTGATCCACGTACTCAGGACGCATTACTTTAAAGTCGTCAACGTGTGGATAGGCACTGCTCTCGCTGTAATCTCGCATGGGGTTCAGTGGCGATTAATTCGAAATTTTGATCGCTGAAAGGTGTTTCGGGTTTTAATTCTGGCGCTATGTACGCAGAAACAGGGCAAACGGATTCCTCCAAAACTGCCTCGTTTTCAAGTCAATGCCCCCATGTACAGGATTTGACAAAAAATCATTGCAGGAAAAACACCAGACTGTGACAGTCCCTCAAACAAAGTGCGGGGTGTTTTACAGTACCTTGTGATATCTGACTACGGATGCATGTGCACAGTGTCTGGTACAGCACTTGCCCAGCATTCCACGTTTAACTATCTATTGATGAGGATCAGGTTATGCTACAATTCAATGACCAGGTCGAGTATCAAGACGTAGTCGGTGACGCGTTTGACGAAGAAGTAGGCGCTTTTGAGGAGATGTTCGGGTCGCTGGACGATATTGAGGCGTTGGAGGAGATGACAGACTTCGAAAGCGAGCTTAAACTCATAGATGTATTGGACGAAACAACCGTCTGATACGCCGGCTATATTGATACGGAAGACCCCGAAGCTGCTTGCTGCAGCATCGGCTACATCGAATATCGAACAAGGAATCTTTCATGGAGCGCACCATTGTGCTTCATAAAAAATGCCTTGTTCGGTGTTCGATTTTTTTATCGGCTCTTTTTTAGCTTCCGCCTCGTCTTCGGTTTGATATCAGCAACCAGCCCGTCCATAAAGAGGTGGCTAAAGTATCCAACAACGGCAGCGCCGTAATAAGGCAATCCGCCCCACGGGTTACCTGCTGAATAAACATAGGGCAACAGCAAAATGGGCGAAGGAATAATTAGCATCGCCCAGAACGTGTGGGTCCACCCGCGGTGTTTGCCAAGGATAGGAAGAATACAAAACAGGCCCAGGTACGCTGCTTCGTGAAACCGCTCGTAGTAAATCAAGGCTACATCCAGCACAAAAAAGAGGCTGTAAAAAATATCTTGCCCTTTTGAATTGGTATCTACATCCGGCCACAGTCCAAACATGATGCAGATAGCAAAAAGCGCCAACACTTTGAGTACGTTTTCAGCCAGGACAAACTGCTCCCCGCTCTCTGAAGCAAGCAGAAAAATCAGGCCGACCATATAGATCAGAAAGAAAATGACGGCTCCAGAAATGTGTCCGCGATACCCTGCCATGGCCCTGCTGTTTTATTGGATGCACTTATAACGGATGCACTAACGCCATACTCCGTTTATCGTCCGGGAATCATGCAGCATACAAAAACTATTTCATATGTGCAATATATGTATTACTAAATTTACGTGCAGGTGCCGGCCGGCATCTTACATCCAATTTTGAGCAGTACAGCAAGCAACAGCGGCAAAATAACCATTCAGGCCGAGGCCGCAAATCTGCCCCTTGCAGACTGGGGCAAGCATCGACTTGTGCCGAAAGGCTTCGCGCGCGTGTACATTGGAGATATGCACCTCAATAACTGGAACGGCGATGCCGGCAATGGCGTCGCGTAATGCAATCGAGGTGTGGGTATAGGCGCCGGGATTAAACACCACGCCATCGGTGCCATCTCGGCCGGCTTCATGTAACCTGTCAATCAGCGCCCCTTCGTAGTTGCTCTGAAAAAAGGAGAAATTCAACGTGGGAAATGCTTTTTGAAGTCCCTTTTCCAGGTCATCCAGTGTGTCAGCCCCATACGTTTCCGGCTCTCGGGTGCCGAGCAGGTTGAGGTTAGGACCGTTGAGTACTAGAATTTTCACGTGTTTATCCGTTCTTGATCAACCCTCGTGTGCGATAAACTGCAAGCCATCATAGCCGAGCGCCATGCCGTTTGGAAGCTTTTGATCTTCCTCTGCATGCAGAATAGAATGGGTCATATGGGTAAAGTACGTCTGACGCGGCGCAAGATCCTCTACAACGGCAATAGCTTCGGCAATCGTAAAATGGGACCGATGTGGTTCATGGCGGAGTGCATCCAACACCAGCACATCTAGCCCACGCAGTAATGCGCGGCTCTCGGTGGGGATACAATTTGTGTCTGTTAAATAAGCAAAATTTCCGATCCTAAATCCATAAATCGGCATTTTACCATGAAACGCCGGGATGGGGACAACCGAAACGCTAGCCCCGGTATCTGAACGACTTGATGCGGTGAATGCTTTTGTTGCATTGTGCATCTCGAGTTTTGCCACACCAGGATAAGATCCATCCTCGAAGATGTATTTAAACATGCTGCGCAACGTATCTGCCGTATCCGGATGGGCATAGCAGGGAATGGGTGCACTATTTCCGAAGAAATAGGGGCGCAGGTCATCAAGGCCAACAACGTGGTCGAAGTGGTGATGGGTAATCAGCACAGCATCTACCTGTTTGATGCCCGCCTGTAATGCCTGGGTACGCAAATCAGGGCCAGCATCGATGAGGAGACTAATGCCGTCTACTTCCACAAAACAGGAGCATCGCAACCGTTTATCACGGGGGTCTTGAGAGGTGCAGACTCGGCAGTTGCACCCGATAACAGGAATGCCCGTTGAGGTGCCAGTACCCAGCAGGGTTACCTTCACAGGCCCTGCCTCACGCAACGTCTCCCTCCCCGGCAGATGAGCCTTCAGTCGCATCATCTGCTGCTGCTTCCGCTTCTTCAGTGCTGGCTGCTTCTTCCTGTTCGGGCAACTTGGCGTCCCATACTTCTTCGAGTGCTTTTCGAACAGCCGGCTTCATAAACACATCTTCCACAGGCAAATCCCGTAAGCCTTCAGCGAGTACAGAGAGGTGAATTTCGGGCAAGTGGTGCCTGTTCAACACAATCAGATCCTGGCCACCAACCACACAGCGGCCTCCTTTAAAATTACCTTTGCCTTTGCGAATGCCCAACCCTAACTGGCGGGCTATTTCTTCGAGCTCTTTTACTATAACTTGCGTTTTCATACTGCAAACTCGGAATTACCTTGGCTGAACAGATAAGCCTGGCGGACTACCAGTTAAGCCCAATACTAAAGGTTTGATTCGTCTCGCGGTAGTTGAAGAGGTCACTACTGATGTTACCAAAGACGCTTGACGTTTTCACGTCCCAGATCATCGCCCGGAAGTGATACCCCAAACTGATGCCAATGGTATTGAACACCTGTGCAATGTGTAGTTGGACATCCCCATCTAATAACCGGGCAGTCCCTGCAGAATCACCAAAAGACCGGATAGCAACGCCAAAAACCGGGGTTGCTCGCATTTCGAGCTGTACGTTCTCACTAAATGCCGCGTAGTACCCCAACCCTAATCCGAGTCCAAATGTCGTGATATTGAATTCCTCAAGCACATCGATTCCTTTGGGGGCCACTTTGCGGTAGTTGGTATACAGCATGATTGGCACAAACACCTTTTGATCGGCTTCTGTGGCCGCTTCAGAGAAAAAGGCTTCTCCCCAGATGGCGCCTGTAAAATCAATGAAAGACAGGTCTCTGGACGTAGTGTCGGCAGCGTTTTGTGATCCAAAAGAGAAGGCTGCGTAGAGGCTTGCGCGCGAATACGTGAGGGAATAGACCGGCGCATCAAAAGAGAGCGGTTGTGTCGGCGTTTCGTCTCCGTCGAATTTGAAATCGACAACAGAATACCCCAGCATACCGGCAGACGTCAGTCGGGGTGTTTTATTCCCAAAAAAGAAAGCTTGCGCGCCGGCAGTCTCCACAAGAAAAAATGCGACAAGACAAAACAATGCGCATACAGAAACTCCCGACCGGAAGGCATTACGAAGTAAAGTACAGGAAGTACACCAGGCCACGCTACACCCACAAATGGTATCTAATACGCCAGGAAAATACGCAAAAAACCAGTCAAAGCCCAAGAAATTATGCCTGAAGCCGACAGACTATTTTTTATTGGGTGGCTTGTTTTTCTTATCCTTTGCGCTATATCGCTGCTTGGTTGCCTTGTCGTTGTTCCGTTTGTTATTCGAACGCTTGGCGTTGTTTCTACGGCCCCCGCGTCCCCGGCCCCGGTTATTCGAAGACCGGCGAACAAACTCTTCACCCGTTTTGGGATTGATGAATTTGAACCCTAAAGGATCCAGTTCTTCATCCACCACCAGTTTCACGCGCAAAAAGTACTTGAGAAACCAACGGGTTGGGTACGACGGAATGCGCTGCGTAAGAAACGCTTCTGCAAACGGATGTACTTTTAGCGTTACCGCACGGGCTTTATTCTTTTTCTTGTAGGTGGTGATCCATCGTTCAATTTTTTCAACAAACCCCTCGATGGTCATAGAACGCATTGGGCGCTCTTTACGCTGCGGCTGTGACTGGTCACCATCTACTTTTTTGATGGTGCTTTCTTCTTCCGAGAAACGCTTGGTGATGCTTGGACGAAGGCGCTGGCGTGTAATTTCAACCAAGCCAAAGTCACTCATTGGCAAAATTTTGGTTACAGCACGGTCTCGGCTGAATGCCTTTTTCAGCTCAAAATAGACTTTTTTCCGATTACGCTCTTCACGCAAGTCGATAAAGTCGATCACAATGATGCCGCCCAGGTCACGGAGGCGTATCTGCTTCGTGATGGCGTGTACCGCTTCAATATCTACCTTGAGGGAGTTTTGCTCTTGCGACAGACCGCGGCCGGCGCGGCCGGAGTTCACATCCACAACGTGCATCGCCTCGGTATGCTCGATAAACAGGTAGCCACCAGAAGGCAAATCAACCCGGCTCTGAAACGCCTGGTTTACATCATGCGCAATTTTTGAAGCTTTAAAAATGTGCTGTTTACCTTTATGGAACTGCACCGCCGGCACCATGTGTGGTGCAACAGCCTGTACGTAGTTCTTTACATTTTTATACAGCTTGGTATCGTCAATGAGGATGCGATCGTAGTCATCCGAGAACAGGTCCCGAATAACTGAAGAGGCCATACTCACGTCTTCATGTACAGAAATTGGCGGCTCCGGCGACCCTTCGAGTCGCTTCTCGATTTTACGCCATTTCTCAAGCAGCAAGCGGAGGTCGGTATCAAGCTCTTTTGCCTTTTTACCTTCCGCTACGGTGCGCACAATTACGCCAAATCCTGTGGGCAGCAAGCTCCGTGCAAGCGCACGCAATCGCCGGCGCTCTTTGTAGGAGTAAATTTTCTTGGAAACCGCCACATAATTGGCCAGCGGCACCAGGACCAGAAACCGGCCAGCCAGAGAAATATCTGTTGATACGCGGCTGCCTTTATTGGAAATCGGCTCCTTTACAATCTTTACGAGAATACGCTTGCCTTTATCGAGGAATGTCTCGGGAGGCCGGCCATTTCCTCCGTCTGTCCCACCTTTGCGGCGAGAAGATCTGGATGAACGTTTGCCGCCTTTACCAGAATCGCCCTCTTGTTTGGATACACTGTCTCGCGAATCGCGACGGGAGGAGGAGCGTTTTTCTTTGTGGTCACCCCGGCGCTGCGGCGGCCGACGGCGGCCTTTGCCATCTTCTTTGCTCTCGCCATCTTTGCCGCTGCCCTTATCAGTGCCTTTGTCTACAACCGGCGCACTATCTCGCCTACCATCACGGCCACCGTCGTCTCTGTCTCGATCTCCTCTGCCACGGTCGTCTTTACCGCGGAGATCTTTGTTGTCGCGGCCTCGGTCATCACGGCCTTTATTATCGCGGCCATTACCACCACGATCGTTGCTGTCAGCGTCTTTGTCGGCGCTGTCTTTCTGGTCACCGCCCCTGTTATCACGGTCTCTGCCACCACGGCCTTTGCCATCGCGACCTTTGCCATCGCGGCCACGGTTGTCGCGAGACTTACCGTCGCCATCTTTACCGGCTGTTTTCCCATCGCGGCGTCCTTTCGCATTATTGCCAGCAGCATCGGCACCGTCTGCATCAGCTGCAACGACATCACTGTCTCGCTTGGCATCGCGGCTTTGCCGGCCTCTGGAGGATGGTTTACTGTCGTCTTCCCGTGACCGTCTGGACCGGGAGCGCGCACTTGTGGGAAGGTCGCTGGTATGGGCAGCCATCTGGCTGACATTCGGCTTGTTGTGAACAAGCAGCTTTAGCCATTGCGGCAGGTTGTCCGCAAGGTCTGAGTAGTGCAGAAAGGCGTCTTGTTTCTGACCGATATCGATAAAGGCAGCCTGAATGCTGGGCATGGTCCTTCGAACCCGTCCCAGATAAATGTCGCCAAGAGTACGTTCGTTTTCAGTACTCTCGATATGCAGCTCTACTAATTCGCCATCTTCAATCAACGCTATACGCGTTTGATTCTTGTCTGCGTTAATAATAATCTCTTTAGACATAAAAATCGCTGGTGTGTACACCTAGCGAACTGGCCACTGTGAGGCACCGGTGGAGGATCATCAACGCTACTTAATGGACGCACGTATGCCCGTCTATGCAGGATGTATACAGGAGATACGGCAGTGCGAGGTCCAGGGGTTAGTCCCTGGATCAAACCTAGTTCCCAACGGACAGTACGGTACAACGTACTGTCGGCAGACCAGTCCGAGGTGTGCTTTTTACACACACTTCTAAACACTAGAAAATTTTTGTATAAGGCGTGCAGGAAATTGCAAATCATCCTGAATGCCCGGGAAATAAAAAACACTATAAAAAACCGCTATGGTATAAAAACGGAATTTGTCTTTACGTCAGACGCCCCGGATTCAATAGGTGCGGGGTTGTATATATCTCGATCTAACCGAATTGCGCAACAAAAAGCTTTTATAGCTTCAAGGCTTGAACAACTGGGCTGTGCCAGCCTGAATCGTCATCAAAATCAGCGTAAGCGACGGTAGCGCGTCAACGCTGAACTTCTTTATCCAATGAACTTCTTGAGCACTTCAACCAGTTTGCGACGGGTGTTTGTACGTCTCTTTGTACGCAGTTGCGCAACAATCTGGTGGGTTGAAGTATGTCTTCTCCCTGTTAGAGAA
>JBCCIM010000242.1 GCA_039111535.1 Bacteroidota bacterium
ATACGAAGAGGATTCAAAAGGGTGAGAATAGACAATAAGCTTACAGTGAAATAAAATCGCATGGCTTCGTCTTGCGTCTGATTCAACAGGCCGGATTAAATCGCCATCGTCTTTCTTGACGAGTGCAAGATGAAGCTATATCTTAACCGGTGCATCCACCTAGTCCAGTTTATACACAAAAGGTAATCCGGTTTGCTTCCATACAAAAGACTAATCAGCATTACCCCCGCGCAGAGAACACCGCTATATTTGCAGATCGCGAACGAATTTATCCGATTGATCTCTTCAGGCAGAATTGCAAAAGGGTATAAGATCCCAGGTTCAAGACAGATCGCATCAGTGTTGGGCGTAAACAGGAGAACGGTTATTGAAGCGTTCGAAGAATTGTCGGCGCAGGGCTGGATCGAAATAAGGCCAAATTCAGGCACCTTTGTAAATACGAAGTTACCGATCAGAGAAGCGCAGTCGTTACATGATCATCCACCTAGCGGCCTGGCAAAACTAAGTAATTTCAGCCTGAGAGACGACCTCGACTTCCTTGAGAAATACACGCCACACAATCTCAAAGGCATCAAGTATGTCATTGACACAGGATACCCTGATGTACGCATCGGCCCAATGAGAGAGATCACGAGCACGCTCAATGGCTTGATGAAAAGTAAACAGGGTCGAAAGATGATGAATTATGCGGCCGATTTCTTGGGAGATGCGTTGTTGAGAAAAGCCCTCGTTAATTACCTGAAGGAAACGAGGTGTATTAATGCCTCACCAGACAATATCATGGTAACCAGGGGTAGCCTGAATGCCTTTTTTTGCATGTTTCAGGTGCTATTGAACCCTGGAGATGCGGTTATTGTTGGGACTGTAAGTTTTAAAGTGGCTAATAAAATCATCAGGCTGGTGGGCGGCAGACTCATCACGGTGCCTGTTGATGAGGAAGGTCTTGATGTTGATGAAATAGAGAAAATATGTGCCCAACAGGAAGTCAAAGCTGTATTTGTAATGCCTCACCACCATCACCCCACGACAGTGACCTTGAATGCCGAGCGAAGAATGAAGCTACTGATGCTTGCACAGCAATATGGGTTTGCTATTGTAGAAGATGATTATGACTACGATTTTCACTACGCACGCAATCCTATTCTACCCATGGCAAGTGCCGACCAAAATGGCACAGTCGTATATGTTGGATCTTTTAGTAAAACGGTCGCACCTGGACTCAGAACAGGTTTTATAGTGGCCCCTCAAAATGTTATCAGTGAAGTTTCTCGCGTTAGCAGGTTCATTGACTGTCATGGCAATACGGCACTGGAACGTGTGATAGCTATGTTGCTTGACGAAGGGATCATTCGCCGGCATCTCAAGAAGGCCCTTGGCGTGTACGAATCACGAAGAGATCATTTTTGTGATTTGCTTCTACATGAATTAAATGATTACGTACACTTTACACCCCCCAAAGGGGGGCTAGCTGTATGGGTACAGTTCAGAGAGGATATTCCTGTGAAAGAGATAAGAGACGCAGCGCTTGGGTCTGGCCTGAAAATTTCGGACACTGTTTTTCAAGATTCCAATGGCAAAACGATCAATGCCATTCGAATGGGATTCGGTTCGTTGAACGAAGAAGAGATGACAGAAGCTGTCAGGATTCTCAAAGCCGAAATACAAAGCTATTTGGGCAGGAAATAAAGATGTCCAATAATCAGCATTGTATCTGCTACTCAATCCCCCACTTCTCGTGTAACGCATTGATGCGCTCCGCGTAGTTGCGGATCATCCGCGCCTCATAGTAAGCCTGCACCGAAGCCGGCTCGGGGAAGCGACCCTGGTCATCGATCTCTGTCATCCATCCATCGAGTTCGTGGCTAAGCTGACGCAGAATCTCATGGTGATCAGCAGAGGAAGCCAGATTGTTTATTTCATACGGATCAGCAATAACATCATAAAGCTCTTCCGTAGGCCGCGTTGGGGCCATTAAGTATGCCTGCTCCGGCGTAAGTTTGCCTTCCTGGTGTAATTTGCGCATTACCCAGATGGTCTCGTACGTGGCTTCTTTATAGCCATTCATTTGCAGCAGCGGCCGATCGGGATAGTAATTTCGGATATAGCGGAATCGCCGGCTCCGTACGGTACGGATGCGATCCACGGTTTCGTCTCCCCTGTCGCGACCGCCAAATACGTAGGTACGCGGCGGCTCCATTTGTGGACCAAACAACACGCGCCCTTGCATCGCAGGTGGCTTCTGCGAGCCAGCAAGTGCAATGGTTGTGGCTGTCATGTCGATGGAGTGTACGAGTTGCGAACTCATAGAACCAGGGCTGTACCCTTCCGGGGCCGGCAACGACTCGGGGATGTAGATCAACATCGGCACATGCAATCCGCTGTCGTAAGGCCACTGCTTCCCGCGCACCATGGCGCGGCCGTGATCTGCCATAAATACAACAATGGTCTGCTTTGCCAATCCATCGCGCTCAAGAAAGCTGAGCACATCACCAACTTTACGATCGAGAGCCATCACGGCGTTCAAGTACTGCGCCCAGTCTTCGCGCACCACGGGATGATCCGGATAGTATGAGGGCAGCACCACGTTATCTGGATCTGCCGGCTTATCGATGTGCTCGTGGGCTTCATTCCAGTCTTTGCCGCGGTGTGTCTCAGGAAAATTGACCTGCGCGTAGAAGGGCTGGTTATTTTTCAGGTCAGCCCATTTGTCAGAATCAAAGGGTTTGCCGGCGTAGGTGAAATTCCAATCGGTTTTGCCAGTGCCCCTGAACCATGCATCTTCGGGCATTTCCCGGATGTTAGCCGTGAAGTAGCCGGCGTGCCGCATGTGATCAGAAATAACCTGGACTCCGTCGGGCAGTGGAAATGGATAGGCTGAAGTGTCATCCGGTCGATGTGACCGATGATTGTGGGCGCCGATTGCCATTTGGTACATACCGGTATTTATCGCAGACCGTGCCGGCGAGCAAACTGGTGCCGTCGTAAAAGCTTGCGTGAAATACATGCCTTTTTGAGCCAGCGCATCAATATTGGGCGTGTGTACTTCCGGGACATCAAGCAAACTCAACTCTACGCCCATGTCCTCTCCAAAAATCCAGAGAATATTGGGCTGTACTGTGGGTTGCGTTTCTTTTACGTGGGCCTGCCATCCGGTAAGTGAAAGCAGGATGAGGAGCGGCAAAAAGCGATTAAACATGGTCTTCGGGGGTAGATGTAAAGTACTGCCGATGCATACAGGTTACCGATCGTCAAAGTCAGACGCATTTACCCAGCCAGCATTGCCTGCAGTGCCGGCCTCGTAAAGCTCATAAAACCCGCGGTGTTTTTCATCTGCATAAAGGTAGGCATCAAAGATTTCTCCGTTACCCAGGATACGCGGGTCACCTTCAGCCTTGAGGGCGGCGGTCATTTTCTCAGCCAGCTCCGCCATTTGCGTGGCGTAAGCCGGATCTGCTGCCAGGTTGTTGATACAGTCTGGATCTTCGCTAATGTTATACAATTCTTCAGCTGGCCGCCTGTCAAACGAAAGGGCCCAGTACTGATGCGCCGACGAATTTCGGCGGTCGAGACAAACGGTTTTGGTCGGACTCCCATCGCAGTTCAGGTAACCTGTAACCGGATCACCAGCCGGCCAGCGGTCTGTTTTAAAATTTCTGATGTAAAGCAAATCGCCAGAGACAATGCCCCGCATGGGGTAGCCGGCATCGTTGGGCCGGCCGATGTCGTGTCGCTCTTTCCCAATCAGTACGTGTTCGCGCAGGATGGTTGCCGTGTTCTGAAAGATAGGGGTCAGGTCATGTCCGGTTACCGGTTGCATACCAGCCTGGCTGGCATCAAGGCCGGCGAGTGACAGGAACGTAGGCGCAAAGTCAATAAAGCTAACAAATGACGCTACCGTTCGCCCAGCCTCTGCGATGCCAGCCGGCCACATCATCGCTAATGGCAGGTGATTCGACAACTCATAGGCCTGCCCTTTTACGCGGGGGAAAGGCATCCCATTGTCTGCCGTCACTACAACGAGCGTATTTTTCAGTTCGCCGCGCACTTCGAGCAGGTCCAGCATGCGGCCGAGGTGCTGATCGAAGTGTTCAATTTCAAAGGCATAATCCAGCATATCCATACGGACAGAATCGGTGTCGGGCCAGAATGCCGGCACATGGTCAATTTCATCTACTTGCTTATCCGCTACCCGTGCGCCGACGCCGTATTCATAAGCACGATGTGGCTCCAGCGAGCCATACCAGAAGACAAACGGTTCATTTGCCTCCCGATCATCGAGGAAAGCTTCAAAGTTGGCGGCATAATCTATGTTTGAGATGTGCTGTGCTACAGGATCTAGTTTTACTTCGTTGTACTGCTTACCGGTTAACATCCTGCGCTCGCCGGCAGCGTTCTCAGCAATGCCAGGCGCCCATCCTTTTGCCGTGTACCCCACGTGGTAGCCCTGCGCTGTGAGAGCTTCTGCGTACGTTTTGAATTTGGCAGGGAAATAGGGCCAATGGTTGGCGGCCTCTTCGAGTTGCCAGGAGTTTCTCCCCGTCAGGATAGCAGCGCGTGAAGGGGCACATTTGGCGTTGGGTGTGTAGGCCCGCATGAAGAGTAAGCCTTCCGCTGCCACGCGGTCAAATGCCGGTGTATCTACCCAATCAGTGCCATAAGCGCCCATATGAGGGAATGAAGCATCGTCAGCAATGGCGAACAGAATGTTTGGTGGCGCAGGCTGCACATCTTCGGGTGTTGCGCAAGAGCATACACTCGAAATAAGCAATAATCCTGTCAAGTAGCTGATGGAGCGGGGGGCATGTTTGATCATGACAGCCGGAGGTTTGCGTGCGATGTACTGAATAGGACATGTTAACTTAAGCAGTACCGACAATCAATGTGCATCACGCCTTTTTTGACGATTTGACGCTGAAACAACTCATCAAATCCCCCGCTCTGGCTGTGTAGTATCGCACAATTGGGATCAGGACGCGCTGAATCTCCAGGAAACTGTACACGATTAACAAGCAAACAAAAAATGCCGCGCTGTATCGTGTACAGCGCGGCGATTGGTTCAATGTGTGTTTGGGCCATTTATTTGCGGACCCCAGTCCAGGGCGTGAGAAAGCCGCGACCGAGGGAATGCGTTGATCCGGTGAGCTTGCCATCTACCAATTCCCCGGTTGTATGATAAACGCCGCTGCCATCCTCGGTTGTGAAGGCAAAGACCACTTTACCCCAGGACGTGTTGATTTTGCCATTCATGATTTTAGTACCATAGAAGGTCCCTTTGATCTGCTTGTTTTTTGCAGAGGTGATCACCATGTTCTGGATATACGGTGGCGAATCAGGCGAAGGCCGCAAGTCGACGGCCCATGTCCCTTCAAGCTCGGGTACCGCAGTGTGCGGTGTATAAGAGAAGCCTGAAAGAGAAAGTACCAGCGAAAGAAGCGTTGCCGCGCAGAAAAGATTGGAAAAGAAGTTTTGGTTTTTCATTGTGCTTACCAATTGATGTTTAACAAATCTGTTGGCAAGCTTACGGCGGATCGCGGGGGCATTTCGCCACAATTAAACAATTGAGACGTGTCTTATTGTCTCAATTGGAAAGATGAGACGCCGCCTCATCTCGTACCTGGCCGGGTGTTTTTCCGGTAACCTTCCTGAAAATACGGTTGAAGGTAGCTTTTGAGTTGAATCCTGCCTCAAACCCAATGGCGGTCAGGGTATAGTTTGCATATGCAGGAGTTTGAAATAATCGGATCACTTCTGCCACCCGAAATTCGTTTACGTACTCGCTGAACGTCTTTTTGATAGAAGTATTGAGTAACTGGGTCAGCACATAAGGCTTGACATCGATAGCTGCAGCCAGCGTATTCAGGGATAGATCAGCTTCTAGATACAGTTTCTGCTCATCCATCACGTGTTGCAGCAACGCAACCTTTGCATCCACGTCTACTAATCCATCGATATCAATTTTGCTGGCCGGCTTAACAGGTGTATTTCGGTTCAGGAATCCGGCAAATCCAAAAGAATACGTAAGCGCTGCGATGCCTATATAAAGCGGGTAGATATAAAAAGGCTGAAAGGCGATATCAAAAAACAGGTAGTCTACCAGGCTACAGGTGATCATGGCTGCTGCAAAGCCTAGGTATATCCAGATAAAACGCAGCAACCAGCGCACGTGCACAGCAGGATCAGCTGCCGCATCATTGTCCTCAGCAGGCCAACCCGCTTTCCATAATCGACGGGCATACCAGCCATATCCCAGAATAAGACCACAAAATACGATAATTTGGATGGGCGTATGATTCCAAAGCATGTAGGCTTGCCGGCCCAGCCAACTCAAACTCTCTGGCGTGCCATCCCAGAAAAAATTCTGGGTTTTCACATAGTTACTGATGATAAACTCGATAGCTGGCGGCACCAGGTGCACCCAATCAGACCTTTGCAAGCGCCTTTGAGGATTCAGGTAGCAGGCTACGTAAAAGAAAAGCAGTCCGCCATACAACCAGTTGAATTCGAGCAGAAAGTGATAGGCGATATAATCAGGGCCACCATAGCCAGCGGTACCGATAAGCTCGGCAACCAGTCGGTAAGCAAAGAATCCGAGCAATACGGCGAGAAATCGATTCGCGTAGTAGCGGGGACTCGATCGCTGCCAAAGCAAAAACCCCATCACCAATCCCTGAACAGCACCAACGCCTAATACAATCTGGTAAACAAGAAACCAACCACTCATTAAACTGCCCAACGGAAACGGGATGATAAACCGGGTGTGTCCCCAAATATACCGTATCCATTCCGACAGCACAAAATCAAAGTACCTACTCAGGCAACAAACTGAATACCTGCAAAGCGATGCAAAGCCGCATAGATTTGTCTGAGGAAATCGAGGATGTGCCGACGGCTTAGCTGCAATACGTCGAGTGCTTCCTGCTCCGAAACCCCGTCAGCCATAAATGCCAGCAGTAAGTCCGTTTGGATGGGAAGCATCATATCTGCTTCTGCTTTGAACGCCTGGTCAGCAAATACGTGGGCCGCGTACTTTGCTAGCGGGGGCTGCATCCACAATCCGCCGGCTACTGCCCGTCGGATGGTTTTGATAAACTTTACATAGGGCTGATAACCAACTACAACACCATGGGCGCCGGCATGGATCGCTTCAATCATATGAAGCCGGCTATCAGCACCATCAACGTACAGACACGTAAGGTCTGGATGCTGCTGCTTTAACAGCTTGATGCCAATCATAATATCGAGGTATTCGGACTCTTCCCCATCTACAGGTCCAAAAACAAGTGCTACATCAGGCCACTGGGTAGAAGTTGGTGATATTACCTGCGTTTGAACCGCAGCCATGTCGTCAAAACAGCGGATGCAACGAATATCAACCGTTTCGTTAATGAGGCTGCTTATTTCTCGAGACCGTATTACATCAGGGTCGACAACCCATACAGAAATTGCTGAATAGGACATGGTACGTACATGACAGATGTGGGATAGCCGAGACGTACGGCTAGAAGCCGCTGTGACTATCGGAAGAATCGCATGTACAAGATAACCAAAAGATTTCCCGTAGCGCATGGCGTAAATGCACTATTTTAGTGTGAGGAGTGAGGAGTGAGGAGTGAGGAGTGAGGAGTGAGGAGTAATTTAGTTGATTTTGTGGAAGTTTGGACCTGACGCGGGCGTACTCCTTTTATGCCTTAGCCCCCACCAGAAAGGTTAAGCGCCTTGCGGCACAACGCTGAATTCTAGATATGGTTTTGAGATATAAGGGCCTGGTGATGTTGATTTCATTCGGACCTGGCGGGCACGGGTTTTGATTTCTCGCGCTTCACGGATTGCAAGCTTATCGAGCATTTGCTGGTACGACCGCACGTGGTGCGCTGCTGCCTTTACCTGCTCTCGGGATTCAAGGAGATCGGATACAACGCACCGAACCTGCTCGCGTGTAACCACGCCGGCTATGTAATCCAGTGAAATAGCTTCAGCTTTGCCGAGAAATCTGATATGCTTGTGCCTTGCAGCTTCAAATGCACCTGCTGCAGCGTCGCGCATGGCGATGAGTTGCTCGCGCTGCCGCCGGGGAGACGGTATTGAAGACATGAGAAATAGCTTTGATTGGATGGGGTATTAATGTCCTGCCAGCAAAGCAATAATCAGAATCTATTTTTGAGATGAGCCGGGAGGACTATTTCCTCCATTTCAAAAGCAATGCCAAGCTGCGCGTTGACGCAACTTTAATTTCTGGAAGCGCTTTTATTTTATTGCGCAAT
>JBCCIM010000243.1 GCA_039111535.1 Bacteroidota bacterium
AACAGGGCAACGAGGAACGTGCCGGCCATAGAAATGATAAGGCCGATCCAGGCAACCTTGCCTAGTTTTTCAAATCCGAACAGCATGCCGATCATGGCAGTCCAAATGGGTGTGCTGGCCATAATAAGTGCGGAATTGCCGGCCGTGGTGCGCGCAATCCCCATAATAAAAGCAACCTGGTAAAAGAAGTAGCCTAACAGGCCAAGCAGTACTACGCGACCGAGGTAGGGCTTCATCTCTGACCAATAGAACAATTTCCAGCTTTTCCGCTGAATCGCCATCATTACCCATAGGCCAAATACAGACACTATAAATCTGAACACGTTCAGCACAAACGGGTGCATGGCTTCCAATGCCTGTTTGAGGATGGGGAAGTTGATGCCCCATATAAGCACAGTCAGGAGGATCAGGCCATCCTCCTTCGAAATACGTGGTTGTTGCAAAGATTGGGGGTTGTAAATTGGGTGTGTTTAATACACTGAGATGTGCTAAAATATCACCCATCCAGTTATGTTGAGATGCCTGTGTCCGGGCATGCCCTGTATTCCTTGAAAATCCTTGCGGGAATGTCTGGTGCATGGGCGGGCATTGTAATCAGGATAAACTTATGGATCTAAAAGAGACCGTTACCAAATTCACCGGACTACCAGCTGCTGCGGTTGATCGATTGCTGGCTTTAGGTACCACAAAGGAGCTCTCAAAGGGGGATCTATTTATCAGGGCAGGAGACCTCCCGAAGAAAATGGGATTGGTACTCTCCGGGTTGTTTCGATATGTATATACAGATGACAATGGCAACGAATTTACCAAGGCTTTCATGCCGGCTGCAAGCTTTTTGTCTTCATACTCCTCGATGATTCATGGCGAAAGATCCTACTATGGCATTGAGGCGTTGGAAGATGCCAGGGTACTGGAGTTCAGTTACGAACACTGGCAGCAGTTACGAACAGAAGATCCTGCATGGGACAAGCTGCTGCTCAAGATGCTCGAATTAGGATACAGTGCCAAAGAGCGCCGCGAGCGCGAGCTTTTGCTGCTCAGTGCCGAGGAGCGTTACCAGAATTTTTACGTCAGATATCCAGATTTGGCCGGCCGGATAAAACAACGCCAAATTGCATCATTTCTAGGCATACAACCCGAATCGTTGAGTCGCATCAAGAAAAAGCTGGGGCCTTAACATAGGTCAATGTTTTGGGTGCGGGCCTGGACCTACCTTGGTAAAAAACAACCAGGTGGCATCATGCACTTACAAGAAAATACAATATTGATTACGGGTGGTAGTTCAGGCATTGGCCTTGAGCTTGCATGCCGGCTACAGGAAAAAGGCAACACCGTTATAGTTTGCGGCCGCTCGCGGGAAAAGCTCGAAAAAGCCGAGGCACGGAATCCACATCTTATCCCTTATGCCTGCGATATATCCAATGAAGTAGACTGCATTGCTATGGTCAACTGGATAGAAGCGCAGTATCCATCGCTGAATATGCTCATCAACAACGCCGCTATCGTACATGCAACGTCTTTTATGGATGATGATGGCATGCTCAAAAAGGCTGCGGCTGAAATTGATACCAATTTGATGGGGCCGATCAGGCTGGCAAAATTGTTCTATCCGTTGTTGCTCAGGCAGGCAAGTGGCCTGTTGATCAATGTGACAACAGGGTTGATTTATGCGCCGCGTGCAGCATATCCGATCTACAATGCCACGAAAGCGGCGCTGCATGCCTTCACGCAGGTGTTGCGCATCCAGTTGGCGGACGCGCCCGTTCGAATTGTAGAAGTTCAGTTTCCTGCCGTTGATACGCCCTGGCATTTGGGCAATCCACCGCCTATTGCAATTCCTGTAGAAGACGCAGTAACGCAGATGTTGGATGGATTGGCTAAAGGACGCGAAGAGATCAGGGTAGGGGGTGTCAAACTACTCTATGGCCTGTCACGGGTAGCGCCGGCCTTTGCGTTGCGCAAAATCAACCAATTGTAATTCCGGGTTTGACAGCGAACCTTTTGCCCTTAACTGCTGATTTTGGAATATTTTGGCATAAGTGATTGGAATCACATACCTTAAAGCGATATTTATGGGTATTCTGGTTGTTAATTATGCCAGCGGAAGGGATTCGCAAACTTTATTACTCCATCGGAGAGGTAAGCCAAATTACGGGCCTCGAGCAGCATGTGCTGCGGTATTGGGAAACCGAATTTCTTGAACTCAACCCTCAGAAGAACAGGGCGGGCCGAAGGATTTATACGCGATCTGATATTGATTTTATTAGCCGTATCAAACAACTCCTCAAAGAGGAAAAATACACCATTGAAGGTGCGCGTAAAGCCCTTGTGCAGGCTGATGAGAACCGGGGCAAAGAGGAGGCGTTGCGAACGGAACTTTTAGCAATTAGAAACTTTCTATCGGACATTCTGAGCAGGCTATGAGGTGCAATTTTATTTTTGATTGTGCTTCCTGTCAGTTTGATGATGTTCGGGACGTGGCGCAGCCCGGTAGCGCACTTGCATGGGGTGCAAGGGGTCGCGAGTTCGAATCTCGCCGTCCCGACTGAATATAAATACAATTAAAGCTTCCTATTCTTTGGAATTGGAAGCTTTTTTGCATTACTGCATTTGCCTTTAAACATCGGTTAATTCTGCTTAACACGAGTTGTAAGGCAGCGATGGTATATGTATCATGGCTTTGCAGAATGCTCCTTTAGCGTCTGATTAGCCTGCACTACCCCCCGGGTTAATTCAGTGGATTGATTCCTCCTTATGTCTGAACAACCAGCTACAGGCCCATTAGGACAATTTCTAGATGATCTGTCCGCCATTCGGGAGAAACGCGAAGTGTCTCTTGAAGCGCTGCGCAATGCGACAAAAGTTTACCCCAATGTCATTGCGCAATTTGAAGTTGATGGATTGAAAGACCACCCCTTGTTCAATTCATTGTACGTCAGGGCCTTTATTCGAAGTTATGCCGAAGCGGTAGGGATTCCTCCCGAGGAAGTCTTACGTGCTTACGATGAAGCGTTGCAAGGCGCTTATAACAGGCAGCTTGCCATTGAGTATCTCGACCTGCCACCCGAAGAGATCAAGGCATTGCGTGCTGCGCAGGCGGAAAAGCCCGAGCCTGTGTTTGCCGTTGATAAATTCGAGTTTGAGCAAGAAGAGAAAAGAAAAGCCGCTGCTTCTAAGAAGTCGGCCAGGCCGGCCGTGAAAAAACAACGTAGCACACCAAAAGCTGCAGCCTCAGATGGTCGAGCCATTACATTTGTACCAAAATCCAGCCAAAAGGAAGGCGCTTCGCCCCTGGCTAATTTTACAGATGATGCAAAAGACGCAGTATCCGCATTCTTTGCATCAGGCAAACAAAACGCCTTCATCCAATGGGGGTTACTCGCCGGTGGTTTGGTGCTGTTTGTAGTGGTTGTCATGCAACTGCTTTCTTTTCAGTCAGAAGGTCCCACACTGAATGACTTGCAGCAGGCAGAACCTGCCGCAACCATCCCCTCAGAAAGTATTTCACCCGTAGCGGCTACGCCCGATTCGCTGGCATCGATCACTGCGCAGCCGGCGGCCGTTGAGCCTCCACGCGTACCCGCTGTATTGGGCGACTCAATACCCGTTCAGATTGTAGCAGCAAGCGGTGCATTGGACCCTTTTCGAATTAAAAGAGACACCGACTTGCGCCGGCCCTACTGGTTGGATCAAGGTGATACGATGCTGGTTTACCTGAAAAATCGCGCGATCATCGAAGACAATCTGGTGTCTATGCAGATTCTAATTGATGGGTATGCGTATCCAATTTATCGAACTGATTCGCTTGCCCGTGTTGTCATCAGCCGTGACTCAGTACAGGCCTTTCTCGATAGCAGGTAGCGAAGCAGACGGAGCCCCTGAAGTAGATGGAGATAGTCAAAAGAACGAAGACCTTGCTTGATCAGGTCCGTGATCTGGCCTTAGACAGCCTTTCTTTGTCCGATGCTACGTCTTTAGGTACGTCCCTTTCCGCTGTGCTACATCACCATGCCCATCTCTATTATGTGGAAGATGCGCCGGTAATTACTGACAGTGAGTACGACGTCCTGTTTCGCGCGCTACAAGATATTGAGCGACAATTCCCTGCCTTACTTCGCCCGGATTCGCCCACGCAGCGTGTTGGCGGGGCGCCGATGGACAAATTTGAAAAAGTGCGGCATCCAGTACGCATGTTGTCGCTGGGCAATGCTTTCAACGAAGATGAAATCCGTGCCTGGTACCAGCGGTGTGTAAAAGGTTTGCAGGCTGTACATGGTGAAGAGGTGAAGCCGGCGCTCGCTGTTGAGCTTAAAATTGATGGCCTCGCCCTTGCAATTACGTACCGCGAAGGGAACCTTGTCATCGGTGCTACCCGAGGCAATGGGGAGGTAGGGGAGAACATTACCCCACACGTCAAAACGATAACCAGCGTGCCACTCGCTATTCCTGTACCTGGGCGTGAGGTGTCAACCATCCCGGCCAGTATCGAAGTTCGCGGGGAAGTTTATATGCGGCGCAGCGAATTTGACCGCATGAATGAAGTACTGGAGGCCGCGGGGCAAAAAACATTTGCCAATCCGAGAAACGGTGCCGCCGGTAGCTTGCGTCAGCTGGATCCGTCGATTACCGCAACGCGGCCCCTGCGGTTTTTTGCCTATAGTGTGGGCCCATATGAAGGCGACCAGCCGGCATCTCAGGCTGAACAACTGGCTGAGTTGGCTGCATTTGGTTTCCCCGTCAATCCGCATTCCCGGCGCTTTGCTGATCTCGAAGAAGCCATTGCATACTGTACCGGTTGGACCGACAAACGCGAGACACTAGACTATGAAATAGACGGAGTTGTCTTAAAGATGGACGACTTTATATTCCAGGAGACGCTTGGATTTGTGTCTAATGCACCGCGCTGGGCCGTAGCTTACAAATTTCCGGCGCGTGAAGCCACCACCGTACTGAATGACATTACGGTTAGTGTCGGTCGAACAGGTACAATAAAGCCAGAAGCTGTTCTCGAACCCGTGTGGATCGGCGGAGTCACGGTTTCTAAAGCAACGCTGCACAATGAAGACTATATCATCGATCGCGATATCCGGATTGGAGATGTGGTGGTTGTGAAGCGGGCAGGCGACGTCATCCCGCAGGTGGTGCGGCCGATTCCTGAGCAGCGCACAGAAGAACTTGAGGTCTGGCGTATGCCGGATGCATGTCCGGCTTGTGAAACGCCGCTTGTACGGTTGGCAGACGAAGCGGACTCTTATTGTGTAAATACTGTTTGTCCGGCGCAGTTTATACGGCTGGTGGAGCATTATGCCAGCAGGGGGGCTATGGATATTGAAGGCCTGGGATCAAAACTGGCAATTTTGCTCAGTGAAGCCGGCCTCGTAAAAAACCTCGCAGATATATACCGACTCGACGCTGCGTCGCTGCTTACCCTTGAGGGCTTCGCAGATAAAAAAGCAGAAAACCTGTTGCAGGGTATCGCAGATTCCAAACAGCGTACGTTAAGCCGGCTGATTTTTGGTCTGGGTATGCGTCACGTGGGCAAGACTACAGCCGAACTTCTGGTTGCTCACTATGAACACCTGCAAGCCATGGGCGGAGCCTCCGCGGAAGAACTGGAGGCCATTGAAGGCATTGGGCCCGTCATTGCGCAGAGTATAGCGGATTGGTTTAGTGTTGAAAAAAATCAGGCGCTTGTTGCTGAACTGGATGAACTCGGGGTCAACCTGCATCGGTTGGAGGAAGAGGCACCAGTACACGTTGAGGGTGAAGATGCACCGGTAGCTGGTAAAACCTTTGTGCTTACCGGCACATTGCCTACTTTAGGACGCACTGATGCCAAAAACATGATCAAGCGTGCTGGCGGCAAGGTGGCATCCAGTGTGAGCAAAAAGACCGACTATGTTGTCGCTGGCGAAAAGGCTGGCTCAAAACTGGCCAAGGCCCAGGAATTGGAAATCACCATACTCGACGAAGCTGGCTTGCTGGCTTTGCTTGAAGCATAAGCCCCGTTTACCATACCAAGCCCCATCATGTTGACCCCTTTAGATTATTCCGTTATTGCAATATACATTATAGGTGTCATTGCATTTGGTATATGGTCAGGTGGCCGGCAGGGGGATAGCAAAGACTATTTCCTCGGCAACAAAGATTTACCGTGGTGGGCCATTTGTTTTTCAATCGTAGCGACCGAAACAAGCACGTTGACTGTGATTGGTATTCCGGCTGTTTCGTATGGCGGTGCGCTGACGTTCATCCAGATCACCTTTGGCTATTTACTGGGGCGGGTGATTGTGAGTTATCTGCTTTTGCCGCGGTATTTTGAAGGAGAATTCCAAACAGCATACGCTTTTCTAGGAGACCGCTTTGGCAAAGCAACCCAAAAAACAGCGTCTGTCACGTTCTTGATAACCCGACTGCTTGCAGATGGTGTACGGCTGTTTGCCACGGCCATCCCGATCAAGTTAATAGCTGATGCCGCAGGATTTTCGCTTAGTTACATGACGATCATCGGTCTCATTGGTGTGCTTACCATTCTTTACACCATGATTGGTGGCATTAAGGCAGTTGTGTGGATGGACGTGGTGCAGATGACGGTTTATGTAGGTGGAGCTATCTTTGCCATTTTTGTGTTGCTTGGTGACTCGCCTGCTGGTTGGTGGGCAGAAGCGCAAGCGGCAGGCAAGACAAAAGTCATCGACTTTGAATTAGGCCGGCCGCTCAGTTATCTGCTGACCCATCCCTATGCATTCCTCACCGCGTTGTTTGGGGGTGCGGTGTTTACCATGGCCTCACATGGATCAGACCAGCTCATTGTCCAGCGCCTGCTGGCCTGTCGCGACTTACAAGACAGCAAGCGCGCCCTGATTGGGAGCGGCGTACTGGTGATGGTGCAATTTGTAATCTTCCTCTTTGTTGGTCTTTTGTTGTGGATACATTTTGGCGGTGCCACACCGCAGGAATTGGGCCTCTCGCGTGCTGATGAGATTTTCCCTCGGTTTATCATTGAAGGATTGCCCGGTGGGTTGTCCGGATTCATTTTGGCCGGCATTATTGCGGCGGCCATGAGTACGCTGTCCAGTTCACTGAATGCACTCTCATCATCTTCCGTCATGGACTTGTATGCAGATTTGCGCAAGGGAGAAATGGACAGTGCAACTTCGCTTAAGGTAGCGCGGGTGTTTACCCTCATTTGGGGTATAGTGTTTATCCTCTTTGCAGGGCTTTTTGAGGATCAAACCAACCCGGTTGTCGAACTTGGATTGGCCATTGCAACTTTCACGTATGGGGGTATGCTTGGACTCTTTTTGCTGGGCCTTTTTGTCAAGCGTGCACAGCAGAAAGAAGCCATTACTGGCTTTGTATTAGCCGTTATTGCAATGGTTCTAATCATAAAAGGATTGCGCTTCAGTGAAACCAATGGCTGGCTATTCATTTTAAACTCCGGAGATAATCCCCAGGGAACTGTAGACGGTTTGTTATCCGTCGCTTGGCCACTCTATACACTAATGGGGGCTGCTATTACAGTTGGTATTGGTGGTTTGCTTTCATTACGCAAATCGTGACGCACCCTTTCACCCACCCCTGAAGACATCATTGAATTGTAAACTGGCTTCAATTTGACGGATTGTAGTCGACACTCTTGTGTACATATCCGTCAAAGGGACGCGCACTGCGCGGTCCAGCTTAAAGGAGTAACGCTGGCATATGGATTTTTCCAAGAGCATCCGCCGTTTCAGGCGAAAAATACGCCCTGTTGGGGAGAAGCTTGAGAAAGGCCGGCAGAATACAAGCAGGCTGCAGACGAAGAATATCGTCATCAAAGCTGCAATTTTCCTTACGCTGGTTGTAGTTACCTATGCTGCTTTCCCCCGGAGCGAGTTGTACCAGTACAGTGTAACAGTTGGCGACTACTGGCGCCACGAAACCCTGGCTGCCCCATTCGACTTTGCCATCTACAAAGATGAAGGCGTTATCGAATCAGATAAACGCGTAATTCGCTACAATACCCAGCCCTCTTTTCGGGAAGTGGTTGCCCTGTCGAAATCTTGATCGTACAGATGTTCTATCAATTCGGTTCGCGATACGATCTCGCTTTGATGGTGCATGAGATAGGAAATCAGGCGAAATTCATGGGAGGTGAGTTTGATGGCCCTGCCCTCAATGGTCAGGCGGG
>JBCCIM010000244.1 GCA_039111535.1 Bacteroidota bacterium
AATTCAGATGATGGCGGTATTGTCTGTTGGTAGGCTGGTACTTGTGACGGCAAGGTTATGCCTCTTCTCCGCATGAAGAAGTCAGTCTCAATCTTGGGGGACTCCAAATTATCTTTAAAACATTCCTGGTTGGCACTTACCTTGTAGAAGTGGAATAGCGAATCGATCTAATAATTCGGAGAAAGCAATGAATATCTCAACCACAACCCAATATGCTCTCCTTTTTGGTTTACTAGGCGGAGTTGTTGTTATCGGGCTCATTCAGTTTATGCTCCCCGATTTGGTGAGGATAATTCCATACATGCTTGTCGTCGTTCTCTATTTGATGTTCATGAAATCAAAGGCACCGTCGGCTACGCTTAGACACTTAGCTCTCGGTTCTACTCTCATGGCTTTTGTAGCAACAGCAATCGTTTATATCTACATATGGGTATTTTTCTGGCAGAGTCCGGCGAACAATCCGCTGGGCCAGACCATCCCTGTTTTAGATCATGTTTTCGTTCTCGCTTTAAGCGTATTGACAGGTGGGGCCGTAGGAACCCTGATAGCTTTCTTCTTTAATCCCAATTGGAGAACGCTTCGTAGGGCCTGATTGTTTGGCCGATAGAATTGCAAGTTCTGCCGCTCAGGCGGAATGCACAATCATCGTCGAGGCCCTGCGGCAGTCTAAATTGTAGTCTTTACCAGGCGATCCGTATTTTTAAGCACGAGAAATAGATGAGAGTGGTGTCCGAGTTCGCGTTGTAACCACATTAGCGTAATCGCTTGAAAGGGTTGATCTCGATGCATAGGGTCTGGGTCAGAGGCCGTTGAGCACTGTATTCGCTTTGGTGGTATTGCTGTGGATCCCGAATCAAGTTCGGGATAGGTACTGTCTATTTGTGATAGACAGTACCTAGTTCATCATCAGCTCTATCTCCCTCGTGCTCGGCGTAGCACGCACCAAGGTAACTCGCATTTTGTCACCAGGGCGATACATTTTACCCGTGTGGCTACCCACCAAGGCATAGCGGTTTTCATCGAACTCGAAGTAATCTCCGTCCAGGTCTTTTACGTGTACAAGGCCTTCGAGCCACAGGCCCTCAAGCTGTACAAATACACCAAACCGGGTCACGCTGGTGATGAGGCCGTCGAACGAGGCGCCGATATGGTCTACGGCATACAGCACCTGTTTCTGGCGGGTTGTTGTTCGTTCTGCTTCCTCTGCGCGTTTTTCCTTCTCGGAGCAGTGCTTGCAGAGCGCATCGAGGTCCTCTTTGTATCGCTCTTTCGAAAGCAGGACTTCTTTGAGGATGCGGTGCACCAACAAGTCGGGGTAACGTCGGATGGGGCTGGTGAAATGGGTGTAATGCGTGAATCCGAGTCCGTAATGGCCGATATTTTCGGTGGTATAGCTGGCTTTTGCCATGGCACGCAAGGAGGCCATTTTGATGACGGCTTCTGTTGCTTTGCCTTTTGCTTTGGCCAGCAGGGCATTTAACTGGACGGAATCTACATTGCCGTTTTCGAGCTTGAGCTCAAAGTTGAACGTCTTCAGATAATTGGAGAGCTGTTGTATGCGTTCTGCATTTGGCTCATCATGCACGCGATACACGTAGACCGGCGTAGGCTTGCCTGGCCGCTCCACGGCACGCGCTGCACACTGGTTGGCGAGCAGCATAAACTCTTCAATCAGCCGGTTCGCTTCTTTAAGTTCTTTGCGCACGATGGCTACCGGCGCGCCTTTTTCATCCAGCTTAACGCGCACTTCGGGAAGGTCAAATTCTATCGAACCGTTCTTGAAGCGGGCTTTGGTAAAGGTGCGGGCAATTTCTGCAGCAAGCCGAACCTCTTTGGCGTGGGGTTGCTCAGCGCTTTCGTCGTCAATTAATTGCTGCGCCTCGGCATAGGTGAACCGCTGCTTGGAGTGAATAATCGACTCATGGAAGCTGAATTTGTGCACGTTGCCTTTCAGGTCAACTTCCATCAAACAGGTAAAAGTCAGCTTGTCTTCTCCGGGGCGGAGGGAGCAGATAACATTGGACAACCGCTCCGGTAGCATCGGGATAACGCGGTCCGCCAGGTAAACGCTTGTGGCACGTTCGCGGGCTTCATTATCGATAGCACCGCCGGGCTTGACGTAGTGGCTTACATCAGCAATGTGTACACCAACTTCGTACCTGTTGTTGGGCAATGGTGTGATGTGAATGGCATCGTCGAAGTCCTTTGCGTCATCCGGGTCGATCGTAAAGATGGTTTTGTTGCGCAGGTCCAGCCGGCCTTTGTGTGCTGCTGCCGGAATCTCAATCGGGATCTGATTCGCTTCGTTGTCCACCTCTTTGGGGAAAGCGGTGGGTAACCCAAAGTAGTGAATGAGTGCTTCCATCAGCACTTTCGGGTCGTCAGCCGGGCCAAAAACGCGGGCCAGGGTGGCTTTGAATGCTTGTCTGAAGGGGTCAAAATCACCCAACTGCGCTTCTACCTTGTCGCCTTTGTTGAGCTTGCCTTCCGGCACCCGTGTCAGGTAAACGGAGTGGTTGAATTTTACATCGTCAGGTACAACAAACCAGATGTCGTTATAGAAATCAACAGACCCAATAACCGTCGACCGGCCCCGTTCCAGGATTTCGGATACAAATGCGGTACGCCGGCGCGGCCGGCCTTTATCACGGCCTTTTGCTTGAGGACCGCGTTTACGGCCTCTGCGATTTTCATGCTCTTTTTCTCGCTCAATCCGAATGCGTACCCGGTCACCGTCGCGCGCCGTGTTCAGCCGGGAGCGTTTTACAAAAATGTCTTCGTCTTGCCCCTCGATCTCAACAAATCCGTAACCGTCTCTGTTGACGTGGATAATGCCATCGGCCGTTTCATCCTGCTTGCCACGGTACATAAAGCGGTTGCCTTTTACACGCCGGACCTGCCCTTTTGCAATCAGGTCGTCGAGTGCTTTTCGGAACAGGATATAGTCTTCTCTGGAAGGGGTGCCGACAATTTTGGCGAGTTCTTTGGGGCGGTAGGCCTGCTGTCCGTTGTTACGAAGGACAGATTTTATAGCTTTACGGTATGCTCGTTTCTTTTCCTTTTTACTCATTAGGGCTTATCGCCACCTGATCTGTGGGAGGTTCTGTTTTTTTCTTCTTTTTCATCCATCCAAAAAGCCGGTCAAAGAAGCGGCTCCACGATGAAAACTGTGTCTGGTAGGAGAGGCCGGCCCCACGGGTGCTCGTCAGTGCGTTTTCAGCCAGCAGATCCCCTTCACGGCGAAGGAAAACAGATACTGAAACGTTAGGATTGAGCCGTACCTCGACTTCAAATTCGCCCTCGAGATCGTGTTGATTCTCGGTGACTTCATTCTGGTAAACGCCTTCGCCACGGATTACAAGGCGTTCATCCAACAGGTAAAGTGCAACGCCGTAGGTTACTTCCGGGTCCTCCAGGCTCTCACCTTGCAGTCCCAGGTTGAGGTCGACGTTAGGCAATGCTTCGCCCAGGAAGCGATTCAACTGGCTTGCAACCAGCTGAGATACACTCGTAAAGGCAATCTGGTTGCCAGAGTTGGTCAGCGTTCCTGAATCTGAAACAGACTCTGTGGTGAGCAGGAACGAATTGGTGAGGAGTACACTCGTAGCATAGTCCGTCAGACGCTCAGACTGGTTCAGAATGGCTTCAAATCCTTCATAGTTGCGATAACCGCGGTCGCTGCGGTCTGCCCGCAAACCCAGCTCCACTTCGGGAGAGGAAACGCGCCCGGTGATGTCCAGCTGCACGATCAGGGGGATCTCGTCGCCGCTGCGAAAGGAATTGCCTGGCAAGCCGGCAACGGAAGCACGCGTCCGATATGACGCTGGTATATTCAGGCGGGCATCAATGGGGTTGCCATCCCAGGTAATGGTCCCACCGTTCTGTATTTCGAACCGCCGCGCAAACACATCGCCGGCTGTGAACAGGTAGTCACCAGATTCTACAAAGAGCGTCCCAAACGTCGAAAAGTCACCTTCCCGCCGCTGTATCTGGATACGTCCGCTGCCTACTGCATTCATGGACTCTCCCAATAGCGGGTCGAAAACCAGATGTGTGGTAGAGCCCGGCGGCGCAAGAATATTCAGGTCCATCGAAAGCCCATCCACAAATCGTCGTTCTCCCTCCGGGCGCTTGGAAAGCAGGTTTTTGCGATACGCCAGCTGCTTCAAGTCTGGAATATTGCCCGATGAATCTGCAAAAATCAGGAAGCCGACATCTGAGTCTACTTCATCTTCGGTGACCGGAATAAAGAGCTCACTGCTGGCCTTTGTGACAGCATCATTGGATATAAGCGTAGCGTTGAACGCCGGCCCCGTAAGCGTTAGCGATCCTGAAGCCCAGATTTGCCCATAAAACGGCAGGTCATTCTGGAAATCCTGGTTCATGATAAGCAATTCGTTCAGCTGGCCTTCCAGGTCGAAGGAGAAATGCCGGTATTCATTGAACAGGAAGTCCCCTTCAAGGCTCGCCACACCCCCTGTCAGGTCTTTGAATTGCCCGTTTTCGAGCCGAATAGCATTCCGGTCGATGTTTAACACACCGGTAAATTCTTCGTATTGGAGGTTAAATTTGGGAATGTCGATTTCGCCTTCTTTCAACTCCAGGCGCGTATCAAAAACAGGGTAGTCAAAGTTGCCGACAATTTTCCCTCCACCTGTCATGTAGCCATCAGACCGGCTGAGAAAGTTGGGGAAAATGTATTCGAAAAAGAAGACATCTGCCCGGGCGAGATCCAGGTCGAGATCGAGTGAGCCGGCATCGAGGAAACCCGTTTTCTGGCTATTGAGTCGTGGAAGCCGGAACGTCCCGTCGATGGTGAACGCGTTGTTTTCGTATTGCGCCGGTATCATGGCGTCTGGTAGAAACTCTTCCTGGTTGTATTCCTCAATGGGCCGCAGCGCAATTTGTAATCCTACATCCGGTTGTCGGGGGATGTACTGGCTGGCAATGTTCAAGTCTCCCAACACGCGGTTGTCGAGCGAAAACCTGTCGATGTCGATATTTCCTGTGATTTCGGGCTGGTTGTTTATTGTTGTTACGGCCAACTGCCCGCTGATCAAGCCGCCGAGTGGGCGCTGCATGTCGAGGAATTGGGAAATAGGCCGTATCGCGATGTTATTGATTGCCAGCGCTGCTGTATCAGAAGGATTAGGGGAGAGGATGCCGCTTAAATGTACGCTTTGGAGGATGTTGGCTGTAGGGCTTTTGCTCTGCAACTCAAGTCCTGGGATAATGACTGCGTTATCAATGATGTCTACTTGGGCCGGCGCATAGGTGGTCCAGGTGGAATTCCCAACCGAGAGGATCAGTTCTTCAAAGTGCACCCTGTTTCGATCTGACAGGAATTCCACATGCGTTTGGAGTCGTTGGGGTCCGAGGCGTTGACTGCTTTTGGTCGCAAATCCAATCTGACCACTGCCATCGCTCAGATCGGCATGTAGCGTTGGATAGGGCAGGGTTTGGCCTACAAGTTTTAATGAGTCAGCATGCAGGGTGGAGAGAAAGGTAAACCTGTCAGCAGCCGGCAAGCTGGTATCTGTGCTAAATGCAACATCTCCGGTAAGGTTATCAAAAACGGTTTTGTTGATGATCAGGCTGTCCGCTTGCAAATCGCCGGCGATCACCAGGGAGGATGGGGTTGACGCGATACTGAATTTGGCTTCCAAATTGGTCCCCAGCACGGGCGAAGCCGGCAGCCACGTATGAAGGAGGTCCGCATTGCGAAAAGCAATATCGAGATCAAACACCTCGGGCATTACAACAAGTGAATCAGGTGCTTCGTCGGGTAGCAGGGCTGTGCCAGGCCTGGCCTGCAGTAGTGCAGCCGTCAAGACAGCGGCCGGGTCAACATTCAGGGAGTCTGTGACCAATGGACGGTTGATTACCTCCCGCACCGTCTTGCCGATGAGCTGGCCCCATGATTTACCTGTTTTGCGAAAAGAATCCAGGTTGAACTGACCAGATAACTGCGCGGTAGCAAGGTCGCCGTCGAGTGCAAGTTGTTGGCGGCCGTTTTCCAAATCAGAAAAAGAGACCCCTATGTGATGGGCTGGCACAGGACGCTCTTCATCGTTCCAGGATATAACCGATGGTGCAACGCTCAGATCGACCATCCCCCGCAAATCTGCCAGGGTGGATCCTTCTGCATTGAGGTTGAGGCGGCCGTCGAGTTTTGTGGCAAGTGAATCGACCTTGAGTAAAGACCCCAGGTTCAGTTGAGCAATGGTGAGGTCGGCTTCGATGGCGTGTTTCTCCGGGTTCACAAACACCATTGCATTTGCGCCGATTACGCCATGCACCCGATGCCGCACAACACCTTGCAAGTCGATGGCTCCTTCTTCAATGTGGGCAAATGCCTCGAGGGTATCTGCTGACATGTTGCCAAAAGAGGAGGGTTCAAACCGCATCTGCACGTCGGCATTTACGGTAGAAAAATCAAAGGTGCCGCCTTTTGTAACGCCTTGCGCGAAGAGTGTACCACTCAATAACGAGGGTTTATCAACACTTGGCAGGGTAGCCCGCAGATCTAACGAATCAGTTTGTAAGAAGCTCGTGAACGCAAATTCGTTCGTTTCCGGGTCTTTGCTAAATTCTGCATTACCGGCAATGCGGCCGGCCCGCGTCAATTCAAACGCTGCTTTGCCATAGTGGGGTTGCTGAAAGGCGCCGTCCTGCAGTAACATCGCCCCCCGTACCTGCATGGATTCGATGTAGGTTGGGGCTTCGGGGGAGAGGATATCAAAATTGGCAGCCGGAAGCACCCGCTTAAGGTCTTCATGCGGCAAGCTGGTTTCGGAGGCGTACGCAATAAAGGAAAGCGAGTCGGGATAACCTCGTGCATAGCCGTTTGCATTAATCCGCAAATTGCCGCTGCTGGCTTCGAAAGACTGGACATCGAGTGCATCCAACTGGCCGGCCAGGCGTGAGGCAATGCGCAGGGTGTCTGCAAGCGGGAAGGCCGGGAAAAGCTGGCGCACCTGACTCGCATCCAGGGTGCTCGGGTTCAAATCAAATTCAATTGTGGTTTTCCCCGGCTGTGTTTCAAACGTTTGTAAATTGCCCGCATAACCAGAAAATGCCAACCCCGTTTCAGCCGCCAGGATAAACACTTCATTAAACTCAAGGCGATCGTCGGCCCACAAAATTTGGCCGTGCAGGTCTGCCAGGTTGATGTTTTGTTTATCCAGATCCAAAGAGAATTTGTCGATGTCAAAAAGCCGGGTGTCTCCCTGCCATTCGATGTTCATCTGGGCCTGTATATTCGAAATGGTTGCATCGGTGTAATCGAACACCTTGCCGGCTGCCACAGCTTCAGGCAACGCCCCAAGATTACTCGTGTACACGCTACCATCCAGGATTTTTATATCAGATGAAGTAAAAGACCCCAGTCTTGGGGCCCCTGCACGCACTGTTTTTTTCTTAAAGACATCGCTGACATTCCACGTACTGTCGTCGCGCAGTAAAAGGTGAAATTCGGGCTGAATCAGCGTGATGCGGTGTAATGAGACCGTGCCCGATAGCAGTTCGAGCCACGTGGGTTGTAATACCGCCGCGTCGATAGAAGCAACCAGTCCCCCCGAACTGTCGAGTAACTGAATGTTGTGGGCATAGAGGGTATTCAGCAGGTTGCCCCTGAGTTGTCCGATTTGGAGTTGCCCGTCGAAGGTGTTGTTAAACTGTCGCTCGATTTGCGCGCGCATGCTGTCGCGGCCAACCTGTGTTCGCGTAAGCGCCAGAAACAGCACCGCCACAGCTACAACTGCATAAAGCAGTAGCTTAATGGTATTGCGGGGAATATGTAGAAATAGCCTGAAAGACACGAATTAAGGCGTCAGCTGCTGAGCGAAAAAAGCAGGCTGCGCGCGAAGCAGGTATGCTTTGAGAGACTGGCACGGCTGTTATTACCGGCAGTGGGCCGGGATTACAGCTTCATGCTATTAATCATGTCGGTCTAAATACATGATTTTAAAACAAGTAGTGTACACCTGCCGGGCGAGAGTTGTTCTGGTTTTGTCGGATTGTGATGGGGTATTCGGTGTGTTCAAAGGAGAGGTGGCTGTTTTGTCTAACAGTACTTGTGCAAAAAGTCTTCAATTTCATCATCTGAGGCCCGCCAGTTTGCACCGCGGCATTC
>JBCCIM010000245.1 GCA_039111535.1 Bacteroidota bacterium
ATATTCCACTGGTCTAGCTTGGATACATCAAACCGGAATCTTTCACCAGGTCCTGTCCACGGCCACACATCATCACCATCACCGTTGATGTTCATGGTAAGGAAGTAGGCCGAATTAACGCCTTTCTCACCGAGGTAGTTTACAGCGCCGATGAGTCCTTTACCTTTGCCATTCTGCCAGGTAGGATCGCCTTCGTTCCAATCTGAAACATGGATACCCCAGTCTTTGGTGAAGTTGGTGCCACCGTTGTTGAATGTGGCATCAAAATCTACATATGCAAGCAGGTTTTCCGGGCTGTCGGTGCCGCCTTTAATGTAGTAGTCACCGTTGTCGTACTGCAGGTAATGCTCACCCACGTAGCGAAGCTTGCCTTTGCCGCGATGGTCAGCGCCCGTTTTATCTGTTTCCTGGATATCAAACGAATCAAAAATGTCGTCGAATTCGGCAAGCGGCGTGCCTTCATTTGGGTTTGTGCTCACCGCGAGGTTGGTGCCCTGGCGAAAGGAGGTTCTGTAGGTCCAACCGCCAGTAGTAGGCGGGATAAAATGGGCGCGCCAGATGTTGCCGCTTGTGGCACTGGTTTCGCCGGCATTGCCATCCGCTGCAAAATAGCCCGGGACAGTAATGCTTTTTTCCGCCTGCGAGAAAATAACCTCAAAGCGGTAATCGAGGAATGGGTTTGGCGAACCGGTTTCGCTGGCAGATGGGCCTTCAAGCGAAATGGTTATCGGATGCCATTTTTTGAATTCTCCGGTTGCCGTAACGTTGGCTTTCTTTATAGATACTTCGTTGCCTGCAACCCCGGCGACTGCTGAGGGGGCAGTGTCTGAAGAGAAAAGCGTTGTTTTTTGCGCTCTGGCTTTGTCAACGGTAGGATCTGCTGATGCAAAACTGGTCGCAACAGAAGTAACGTTGAAGAACAGAACGAATGTTAGAATGCTAAATTTAATCACACCCACAGATATCGTACGAGGATAAGACTCAAAAACAGATTCAACCGTGAGGCTGGTTTAAATCGTGTTTTGAAGATGAAAGAAGAACTGTAGACGCCCGGCTGATGTTATGCCTCTAATGGTCAGACACGCTATGCTAGGATCAGGGGGCGTGAAGAGCGTAGCTGTTTTTCTGTTTAGCAAGAGTTGTGCCATAATGTGTTGCAACGTACTTTGCGCTCGTGCCTGTCCACGGCGTAAAATTTTTTCTCGACAAACCAGCTTTTTATCAAAATTAGATTCTGGATTATATCATGCAGATAGTTGTACGTATGTTTGTGGTGGCCTTTTTATGGTCGTGTCTGAACTTACTGTATGCGCAAAACTTGCCGGCAGCTTTTGAGATCGAGATACCAGGTATTTCTGGCTACAATAGTGAGATTAAAACACCCGATGAGGTATTGCGCCATACCATTGGTACCCGGCATACGGTACCCCATGAACTCGTAGACTATTTCGAAGCAGTGGCCGAGGCAAGTGACCGCGTCTCGTTGCACACGCATGGGTACTCCTACGAAAATCGTCCCCTCATCCATGCAATTGTTACTTCGCCGGCGAACCATGCCCGCCTCGAGGCCATTCGCGCGCAGAACCTGCGCCTATCTGACGATCCGGACAGTATTTCCGAAGCTGATCTTGACGAAATGCCAGTGGTTGTCTATCAGGGCTACAGCATCCATGGGAACGAAGCAAGCGGGTCTGAGGCTGCCGTGTTGTATCTCTACCATTTAGCTGCAGCGCAAGGAGTTGCCTTTGAAGAGATGCTGGAAAATGTGGTGATCATCCTGGACCCTTTATTTAATCCCGATGGACGAGACCGCTTCACAGACTGGGTAAATCGCAACCGGGGCCGCGTGCATACGACAGATCCCAATGACCGAGAGCATAATGAGCCCTGGCCGGGTGGGCGGACCAATCATTACTGGTTCGACCTGAACCGCGACTGGCTGCCGGCGCAGCATCCCGAGTCACAGGGCCGGCTGGATATTTTTCACAACTGGCGCCCCCAGGTGCTTACCGATCACCATGAAATGGGAGGGACGTCCAGTTTCTTCTTCATGCCAGGTATACCGAGCCGGAATAACCCGGGTACGCCCGAAGAAAACTTTGTGCTCACTGCCGGCATCGCCGACTTTCATGCCAAATGGCTGGATCGCACAGGCTCACTCTATTACTCGAAAGAGAGCTTTGACGATTTTTACTACGGTAAAGGCTCTACATACCCGGATGCAAATGGCGCCATCGGTATTCTGTTTGAGCAAGCTTCCAGTCGCGCACTGGAAAGTGAAACGGACCACGGCAATTTAACCTACGCTTTTACCGTAAAGAACCAGTTTTCCACCTCGCTTTCTACGCTGGAGGCTGTAACGGCCCTCCGCAAAGAGCTGCTGACCTACCAGCAAACGTTTTACGCCTCTGCTGCAGGTGTTGCGCGCAGCAATCGGGTAAAAGCTTATGTTGTTGATCTGACCTACGACCGGACCAGGGCACAAAAGTTCGGGGAGATGCTCAGCCGGCATCGGGTTCAGATGTATATGTTGGATAGAGACTTTGAAAACGAAGGCAGGGTGTATGCCGCTGGTGAAGCGTTTGTTGTGCCGGTTGCACAACCACAGGCACGCGTAGTGAAAGCCATGTTTGATCGTACAACTGCTTATCAGGATTCTCTGTTTTATGACGTGTCTACGTGGACGATGCCGCTCGCGTTCGACCTGGATTACAGCGAGATCCGGTCCAATCCCGCAGACTACCTTGGTGCAGCGTGGACAGCTACGCCAGACGGCGGCAGGCTCGTTGGCGGCGTATCCGAGATTGGATACCTCTTGAAATGGAACAGGTACTTCGCCGGCCGCACGCTATACAACCTGCTCGAGGCTGGCTTCTTTCCACGCTTGCTGCACCATGCCGCAGATATACGGGTTAATGGGCGCGTGATGTCCTTCGAGCCCGGGACCATATTTGTCCCGGCAGTGCATCGCGATCCGGCGCGCCGGCACCTGGATGCCGGTTTACTGCCGATGTTAGAAAAAGCTGTTGCTGAAGACCATGTTGAAGTGTTTGCAGCTGAAAGCGGCTTTGCGCTCGACGGTCCGGATTTGGGTACCCGTTCCGCTACAATTTTGAAAACGCCTGTTGTCGGCCTGATCACCGGATCGGGTGCGTCAGGATATAATGCCGGTGAAGTGTGGCACTTGTTGTCTGAGCGCTTCCACATACCAGTTTCACTCCTCGATAGCGACGAACTGGCAGACATCGATCTGGACCGGTATACCACCCTGGTGCTGGCTGGTGGCTTTTATAGCGGGCTCAATACAGAAGTCCTTAGTACATGGATGCGCCGTGGAGGGAATTTGGTCACGCTGCATTCTGGTACGGACTGGGCTGTACGCAATAACCTCATTGACCTGGAAAGGAAGCCGTTTGATACGGATTCGCTTTATAAAGATTTGCCTTTCAATCAACTGGATGAAGCACGGGGTGCGCAGCGGATCGGCGGGCTCATTGCCGAGGGCCGGCTGGATACCACGCACCCGTTATCGTACGGCTTGCGCGATACCATTCCGCTTTTTCGTCGGGGCACCTCATTCTATGAGCCGGCGACCACGCCGGGTGTCAACGTTGGCGTGTACACCACAACGCCTTTGCTGAGTGGCTACGTATCTGAACCCCAGCTCAAAAACATGGCGGGAAGCGCGGCGCTCGTTGCGATGAACAAAGGGCGAGGCAGCATCATTGCCTTTGCTGATAATCCAAATTTCCGCGCGTTCTGGTATGGTACAAACAGGCTTTTTGTAAACGCAGTGTTTTTTGGAAACGCATTTTAATCGCTTTATACCTCCTTCTGATTTAGGCCAAAACGACCCTTAAGTAGATGTCCAACGCCCTCGCAAACGAGCTGAGTCCGTATCTCTTGCAACACCAGCATAACCCGGTTGCGTGGTATCCCTGGGGAGAAGCGGCCTTTGCGCTGGCGCGTGAACAAGACAAGCCGATTTTTCTGTCGATCGGGTATGCTACCTGCCATTGGTGCCACGTGATGGAGCACGAATCGTTTGAAGATGCCGAGGTTGCGGCATTGATGAACGATGCGTTTATAAACATCAAAGTAGATCGGGAAGAACGGCCTGATATTGACCAGGTCTACATGACCTATTGTCAGTTGTCGAGTGGGCAAGGCGGATGGCCCCTGACCATCATCATGACGCCGGATCAGCAGCCGTTTTTTTCTGCGACCTACCTGCCTAAAAGCAGTCGTTTTGGCCGGGTAGGGATGCTTGACCTGGTGCCCCGTGTTAAACAGCTCTGGACTGAAAAGCGCGATGATGTACTGGCTTCTGCAAGACAGAATGTCGCGGCGTTGGATCAGGCGAGTACCTGGCATGAAGCAGGGCAGGGGCCGGCGCCGGGTGTGCTCGACTTTGCTTTTCAGCAGTTGGCTGAAGAATATGATGAAACGTACGGAGGCTTCAGGGAAGCCCCCAAGTTTCCTTCTCCGCACCAGTTGCAGTTTCTTGTGCGTTATGCACATCGAACTGGCAATAAAACTGCCCTCGACATGGCCAGCCATACGTTTCAGCAGATGGCATTGGGCGGTGTGTTTGATCACGTGGGCTTTGGATTTCATCGCTACGCAACCGACCGGGAGTGGCTGCTGCCGCATTTCGAGAAAATGTTGTATGACCAGGCGATGATTGTACTGGCTGCTGTTGAGCTGTACCAAAAAAACGGTGATAGCGTCTATCGAGAAGTTGCTGATCAAGTCATCACATACGTACTTCGAGATATGACAGATGGCGCCGGCGGCTTTTATTCTGCTGAAGATGCTGACAGCGAAGGGGTTGAAGGGAAGTTCTATGTTTGGCCGGAAAACGAAATACAGCGCTTGCTAGACGAAGCTGATGCATCGCTGTATCTCTCCATTTACAATTTTGCAGCCGCCGGTAATTTCAAAGAAGAGGCAACGGGCGTGCTGACGGGAGAAAATATCCCACACCTCAAAGCTGCGCTCCCTGAAGCATTAGCGGCTTATGCAGCCGCCAACAAATTGCCTGAATCAAAGTTGGCTGTACAACTAGAAGCGATCCGGGTCAAGCTGTTTAACCACAGGGAAGGACGGATCCATCCCCTGAAAGATGACAAAGTGCTGACTGATTGGAATGGCCTGATGATCGCGGCGCTGAGTCGTGCAGCTGTTGCGTTTTCAGCGCCGCAATACACCGCTGCTGCGGAGGCTGCTGCGCAGTTTTTGGCGGGCACCATGACAACCCCAGGTGGTCGACTCCACCACAGGTTTCGAAACGGTGAAGCCGGCTTGCAGGCCAATCTGGACGACTATGCTTTTTATGTAGCCGGTCTGCTGGCGCTGTACGAAGCCACTTTTGATCATGCCTTGCTGGTACAGGCCCTCGCGCTAAATGAGCAGATGATCACCCATTTTTATGATGAGACCAACGGCGGATTCTTTTTTACGCCAGACGACGGCGAGCAATTAATTACGCGCCAGAAAGAAGCTTATGACGGTGCAATGCCGTCAGGGAATTCTATTGCGCTTTCTAATTTGCTACATCTTGGAAGGATTACGGGTAACACGGCATACGAAGAAAAGGCTGCCGCTCTACTTCAGTACTTCGGTGCACCTATTAATCGGCATCCCAGTGGGTTTACTGCCCTGTTGGCGGGGATAGACTTTGGGGAAGGGCCGGCATATGAAATTGTGGTTGTAGGTGAAAAAGAAGACCCTGCAACCGTCAAATTGCTGGAAGCCATCCAACAGCAATACATCCCTAACAAGGTCCTGCTGCTAAAAGCTGAAGAACACGCTGAAGCTTTGGGACAGCTTGCGCCATACACGGCGGCTATGCAGGCACTAAATGGCGTGCCGACCGTATATGTTTGCGAAAATTATCATTGTAATCAACCCGTGACGAGCGTGGACGAATTGCTCGCCCTGTTGGAAGCTGGCAATGTAGCATAGTCGGCGTAAAGCAGTTCAGTGCAAACTATCGGTTGCAATTTATCCGTTGCAAATCAGTACGGTCCGGGATAGCTAAAGACATTTACATGCAGGAAGTATATATCGTGTCCGCGGTACGGACACCTATTGGCCGCTTTGGCGGATCACTGAAAGACCATAGCGCAGCCCAACTAGGCGCGCACGTAATGCAGGCTGCCCTTCAGCAAGGCGGGGCAGACGGTGCCAATCTGGATTTCTATGTAATGGGAAATGTGTTGCGCGCTGGCCAGGGCCAACTCGTACCACGCCAGGCAGCACTTGCAGCGGGGATCCCGAAAGAAATTGACGGGATGGCGATCGACATGGTCTGTTCATCAGGCATGATGAGTGTCATGACAGCATCGACCATGATTCGTGCGGGAGAAGCTGATCTGATACTTGCTGGCGGTATGGAATCTATGTCTGGCACAGGTTTTTACCTGTCAGCCCGCGCCCGGTGGGGATACAAGTTTCTGATGGGCAAGCCGGAGGGACTCGAAGATATTCTTTTGCGCGATGGGTTATCTGATCCGATGTCTGGGGAGGTAATGGGTGATCAAACGGAACGGTTGGCAGCTGAGGAGGGCGTGACGCGTGAGATGCTGGATGAGGTCGCCGCGATGTCCCATGCGAGAGCACACCAGGCAACAGAAAGTGGTGCGTTCAACGCTGAAATTGTGCCGATCGAATACAAGGCGCGCCGGGAAGTTAAAACGCTGGGGCAGGATGAAGGCATCCGTGCAGAGAATACGCAAGCGTCATTGGCAAAGCTCCGGCCGGCATTTGGGAAAGATGGTGTGCTGACAGCCGGCAACAGCAGCCAGATTAGCGATGGTGCCGCAGCGGTATTGCTTGCCTCAGAATCTGCAGTTGCTAAATATGGTCTCCAGCCAATTGCACGAATTATCCGTGGGGCATGGTCTGCTGGTGAGTCCTGGCGCTTTATCGAATCACCCATCAACGCGGTGAAGAAAGTAGAAGCATCTGCCGGTCGTTCTGTGGCAGATTTTGACCTGTTCGAAAATAACGAGGCGTTTGCACTAAGTTCTGTGTTGTTTAGCCGCGCCCTGGGCGTTTCGTATGATAAGCTGAACGTGCATGGTGGAGGTATTGCACTTGGCCATCCTATTGGCTGCTCAGGTGCCAGGCTTATTGTTACGCTGGTTCATGCCTTGCGCCGGCAAGACAAAGAATCCGGTATTGCCTCCTTGTGCCACGGTACTGGAGGAAGCACCGCGCTGGCTATCGAGCGGCTCTAATAAAGGTTTTGTGTGACAAACAGGGTGCCGTTTGTGCCTAATGCGACGCCAATGCCTTCCCTGCGGTAGGTTGGGCTTAGCAGGTTCACGCGGTGTCCTGGACTGTCAAGCCATGCTGTTACTGCTTCAGCTGCAATATCTTCTACCGTTTTCCAGGACACATCATAAGACCGCACCTCGTCAGCAGCATGCACCGTGTATTCTGAATAGCGGTGTGTGGCAAACAGGTTTTCTCCCAATCCTTCCAATACCATATTGCCGGCGCGGTGTAGCCGCGCAAGACCCGCTTCTGCAGCACGCTCTGTTGCGCTATTCCCTTCTTTATTGACATGACCAAAGTAGCCATGTTTAGCCATGTCAAGGCTGTGCCCGCGTGCCACGTAAGCTATGGTGTCTGACCAGACCAACGAGCGAATGCCTTTGAGTCTCCTCGCTTCATTACTGGCTTCGTGGATCAGGTATTCGAGCTCTTCGAGGTCAAGCGTAGGTGCTTCCTGAGAAATAGCACCCGGCATTTCGGGCGACCAGAGCTGTTCGCTGCGCTGCAGTTGCCCCGGTTGACTGCAACCCAAGCCATATCCTGCAACAAGTACCAGGCAAAGGTACCCTATCAGGGAACTGTTGGCAGGGGTATATAAGAAATCAATGCGCACGCGACAACCGATAAACAATTGAAATAAAAAAGTTTAGGTCATTTGTGATTCTATGCTTGAGTGGGCAATAGGCTCCTGATTGGGCGCAAATCCTGGTAAAAATAGCCCCGGTCACCTGGTCAATTATTCGATCATTCTAATAAAAAAATCGGGTTTTATGATTAACAGGTAGTTATCAGATTC
>JBCCIM010000246.1 GCA_039111535.1 Bacteroidota bacterium
AGAAGACAAACGTACCCAAGCAGGTCCCGCCGCAAAAGAACGTTCCGCAGCTCAACCCACACCAACGCAAGAAAATCATCGACACCCTGTTGCCGGCAGCAAAACAACAGGTTACTGCGTCCAAATAACATACGTCTATACCTGTAGTGCATCCTCCGCTCCCCGAGTGCGTTGGAATGCCAATCGCCTGCCCAACGTGCAGGTGTGAGACTTCTCAGAACCAATACAAGCTGCCATGTTACGTGCCCTCGATGATGCGTCAATGCTCGATCGGTATATCGAAATCAAAGCCCAGATTTCAGAATTACAGGAAGAACTGGACCACCTGAAGCCCTATTTACTGGATGCGCTGATGGATGAGCCAGAGCAGAAAGGCACTTACCAGGGGTTTAATCTCTTGATACAACGCAGAAAAAGCTATGCCTACTCGCCGGCTGTTGAAGAGCTGGAAAAAACCCTGAAAGCCGCAAAAGAACATGAACGCAGCGCGGGCCTGGCCGAGGTAGTAAAAGATCAGGCCATCCTCGTACTCAAAACCGCACGCTAGTTCGGGTTTTCGGGTTTTCGGGTTTTCGGGTTTTCGGGTTTTCGGGTTTTCGGGTTTTCGGGTTTTCGGGTTTTCGGGTTTTCGGGTTTTATAAAGAATGAATTCCGCCCACCAAGAAATGCACGCACCAATAACCGAAATCACAACAAACCGAAATCACAACAAACCGAAATCACAACAAACCGAAATCACAACAAAACGAAACCACGACAAAACGAAACCACGACAAAACGAAACCACGACAAAACGAAACCACGACAAAACGAAACCACGACAAAACGAAACCACGACAAAACGAAACCACGACAAAACGAAACTACAGAATCACGTCAAGTGAACCAACAATTCTACGACAATAGCCTCCCACTCTGCTTCCAATGATTGTTGCGGTAATTTCTTGCCGGCCCTTCTATACCAATAGCCAGCATTCCACTCATCCCCTTCAACACGATGCAGGTAAGCATGTACCCACGCAGCATCTTCACCAGGATCATCTTCCACAAGCGCATGCGCACCATGCCAATCTCCCTGGTGTGCTTTCCACAAAGCCTGTAGCGTATTGGGCAATCCGCCAGGGGCCGTGCCTCTTGAAAAAGAAGATTTAAACTCAGCAATATTCATTGCAACAGGCAGCTGGTTTGGGTATGCTGCGGATAAGGTAGAAAAAACAGATGAAACTTTCTTTGCTGCAATACGCATTATATGGTATCAATTCAACTTGCCATAAGTCATGAAAAGATCTTTTCGCGTAGGTACTTTTTCAGGGATCGATGTAAATTTGCACTGGACATTCTCCCTCATGTTGGGGGGGCTTTTTCTCTTTTATCTCTATCAGACAGCTTCCCTGCTGATAGCGGCGGCCGGCATTGCATTACTGAGTACCGTTTTTCTCTGCGTAGTGCTGCATGAATACGGCCATGCCCTTATGGCACGCAGATACGACATTAAAACACTTGATATTACCCTCTACCCTATCGGCGGCGTTGCCAGGCTCGCAAAGATGCCCAAAGAACCGATGCAAGAACTGTGGATTGCCCTCGCCGGTCCTGCCGTCAATCTTGCCATAGCGGGTATTTTATACATGATTAGTGGATTCTTCAGCGGTGACGTAGCCGTGGAAACCCTTGCAGCTGCTCCGACAAATATTATAGGCATGTTGATCTGGTTTAACCTTGTCATGGTTGGATTTAACATGATTCCGGCTTTTCCCATGGATGGCGGCCGTGTACTACGCGCCGGCCTCGCTCAAAAAATGGGGTATAGCCGCGCCACACAGATTGCCGGCGTCATCGGACAGGGTGTTGCTGTCATCATGGCCGGCTATGGTATGTTTACCGGACAATGGATGCTCATCTTCATTGCCATCTTTGTGATTGTAGCCGCAAAGCAGGAAATGGAGCACGCCATAATGAAGTAATCGATTCATTACCGTTTTACTACGACTCTGTAACATTTGCGCGACACTTGGTGCCCGGTGAGGTCGTATACTTGTGCATCCTCGAGTTTGATTGAGTGTCTATAGAAAAAGCCCATGGTCCCGTAAGACCTTGGGCTTTTTCTATTTTGGTATCCACCTTCTCTATACTTCTTCTTGTTCCTTTCTGCAAGCGCCCATCATCAGCCGTTTTAATCTGCTGGAAGGCCTTTCATATTCTGTCAATGCCTCAAACTGTGGCGACCGTGGTTAGAAGCTATTTTAATTTTTAGATGCTTTTTTAAGAAATAGTGCCCGGCGTCCAGGTTTACCCTTGCCTGCAAGAAACGCCTTAAAGTAAGATCTGAGCCAGCCAAGTTTTCTACCCCATAGATTGAAAGTGAGCTGGCACCTCAATCGAATAAAATGAACGATCGGCCTACACAATATCCCAGGCCGCAACCTATCAGTATGAAGCTGGCAGACTTGTTAGGCAAATGGTCTCTGCTGGAACCGGAGCGCTGTCAATTTACGAGCGATCCCGACTCCGGCGACCCCTGGTATACCATATTATTCCAGACAGGGAAAGCCCACATCGAATTCAAGCGTGCCACGCAGGAAGATCACGCCCTGTTGCAGGCCACCGTACAGAAAACCGTCGAATCTAAAGGCTGGCTGTGGTCTGTACTCTACTCATCGAAAGGGGTTTACCGTGCCGGCGTCAAAATTGCGGAACGATACATTAGCGAGACGGCGCGCTACCCGGCCTATGCCCTGCTCGCTGCCTACCTGAAAGCGCTGGAAATGTCTAACGGCGAAGGCGAAGATTCAAATCCCTGAGCCCTGGTACACGCATTCAATCTCAATCGATATTGAATTTGCTGTCTCATCTCGAAAAATATCATTTCGAGAACAAAGGTTGGTCTCAGGTTGGTCTCAAAGGGAAAGAATTACCACAACTTCTGCTCTAATGCCAATTAAGAAGGTGCTTTACAGCTAATTTGAGCAGAAAATAAGAAAGATCTAAAGTTTGGTACGCGATTTGTATTTGTTTTAGTCAAGCACTTCTAAGGAGGACGGAGGCCTACATGGTGGGTATGGCCTCCGTCTCGCACCTCTTCTAGAAAGCACTTCTAGACGCTTTATAGCGCGAGAGGACGCATAAGTCCGAACAATAAACGGAATTCCCGGCGCATTTTCAAGTTACACACACCTCTCCTACTGTAACGCGCACGCGCATCTTTTCCCTGGCTTCGATTTCCACATCCCCAGGCTCTGGTCAATTTCTCCAACGCTTACCCATACGCAGGCAGCATCGCGCATACATTTGCCCGACATGGTAAACGGATCCGCTTTTTCTGTTTTCACAGCACGCGGCGCAATAAAGATATTACTCGTAACCCATAGTCCCCTTTTCTCAGAACGCGCCTTTGCTTCCAGCGCCGGATATCCTTGCGTCGAGAGCAGTTTGCCATCAGCTTCTGCAACAGCAAACCCCTCTTCGACCATTTTCTGGTTGAGTCCATAGCGAATTTTTCCTTGCTCCCCGGTTACATACACCATGGCCGGCTTGTACGCCTCGAAGCCCATTTGTGCAACCCACACCACACGCACTATTTGCCCCCCGGCCATTGCTGAGAGATGGGCCGCAGCCTGCCGCCCCTGGTGCATAACCCGGTCCGCACTTTTTCCACTGGCCAGGGCATCCCGCGTCAGTTTTTCTGAGGGATGCACTTCGGGTGCATCAATACCAGCCAACCTTACTTTGCTACCGTCTGAAAGGACAAGCTTGTCCCCATCAATAACCATTGTGACCGTAAGCTGCTGGGCATGGGCTACTATTGCCCAAAAGTGGACAATAACCAGACAGATCAATATTATGCGTGTGTCTCTCATATTCACGCCATGTGACCCTTTATTAATTAATCTTTTACCCGCTCATGCAAGTATCACGGAGCTTATTTGATCTTACGCCAATAGCTGCAAATGTTCTACGCATCCTTTTTGTGTGTTTGCTTGTGCCCCTTGTGGGCTGCGCTACCGATGAAGCCCCGAATGCGGATGAAACGCGCGCTTTTGATGAACCCAGCCGGCCGCAGTTTCATTTTTCACCAGCCAAGAACTGGATGAACGATCCCAATGGCATGGTTTATCATGCCGGCGAATACCATCTCTTCTACCAATACAACCCCTTTGGCGAAAAATGGGGCCACATGAGCTGGGGGCATGCCGTAAGCCCGGACCTGGTGAATTGGGAGCATCTACCCGTTGCACTTTATGAGGAAGACGGCGTTATGATTTTCTCTGGAAGCGCTGTAGTTGACCACCAGAATACCAGCGGTTTCGGAACGCCGGATAACCCGCCGATGGTTGCCATATACACCGGGCACGAAGAAAACGTGCGACAAACCCAGCACATCGCTTATAGTACAGACAACGGGCGCAACTGGACCAAGTATGCGGACAATCCGGTCATCGACTTAAACATGAAGGATTTCCGCGACCCAAAAGTTTTCTGGCATGATGATACAGATCGCTGGATTATGGTCGTTGCTTTGCCCCGAGAATACAAAGTGCAGTTGTACGCATCCCCAGACCTTAAAGCGTGGACGTTCCTGAGCGATTTTGGGCCGGCAGGCTCTACCGATGGTATCTGGGAATGCCCGGACCTATTTGAGCTCCCTATCGAGGGCGAAGCTGGCTCCAGATGGGTACTGGAAGTTGACATCGGCAGTGGCGCAATTGCCGGCGGTTCTGGCGGGCAGTATTTTGTCGGTACGTTCGACGGCACAACCTTCACCAATGATAATCCGGATGACCTGACCCTCTGGGTAGACTATGGCGCAGACTTCTATGCAGGCGTATCCTGGGCAGATATCCCCGAAGCTGATGGCCGGCGTATTTTCCTCGCATGGATGAACAACTGGCAATATGCGCAAGACATTCCAACGTCGCCCTGGCGAAGCGCCCAAAGCCTGCCGCGTACGTTACAATTGCGAAACACACCCGACGGTCTCCGACTCACGCAACGCGCTGTCCGCGAATTACAGGGTTTACGAAGCGATGCCCTCGTGGCTGATGAAAGTATGCGTATCACCAGCGAAGCTGTAATTCCAGGAGCTGAAGCGGAGTTGCTCGAATTCAGCGGTACGCTGCAATTAAACGATGCAACAGCAGCTGGACTCACAATCAGGCATGGAGATGGTGACAAGAAAACGCTAATTGGTTATGATGCCGCACGCGAGGTCATCTACGTTGACAGAACCCAGTCGGGTATCTCAGACTTCCACGAAGACTTTGCAGCAATCCACGAAGCACCCCTCAAACTTGCCGATGGCACCCTATCCTTACACGTATTTGTGGATCGTTCTTCAGTAGAAGTGCTGGCCGATGGCGGACTTGTTTCAATTACAGACAGGATCTTCCCCGAGGAAGAAACGCATGCCCTCGAGCTCTGGGCAAATGAGGGTGCGGTTGATGCTTCAGCTGTATCTGTTTGGTCGTTAAATTCTATTTACGAATAGGTCAAGGTCGTTCAAATACACCTGTGATTGTTGCCCACTCTTGCCAATCCGCGTCCATTTTCTTGACAAGTTCAGGATATTGGCCGGCTACGTTGTAACGTTCATTGCGGTCTGCCGCCAGGTTGTACAATTCCCAGGTATCAGTATTGCGTCCCTTGACTAGCTTCCAGGGGCCCTGCCGGACAGCCTGTGCCCCCTGGTGCTCCCAGTAGAGGCCATCATGGCCGGCTGGTGTTTCTCCTTCAAAATGTGGCACTAAACTGATGCCCGGCAGGCTATCTGTCGGCGCTATGCCTGCAAGCTCGAGGCTGGTGCTCATCAGGTCGATCAGGTGCCCTGGCTGGTGAACAATCCTGCCAGGTTCCTGGATGCCTCTCATCCAGTAGACAATCATGGGGGTGGCGATGCCCCCTTCATGCGTCCAGGCTTTGTATTGTCGGAACGGCGTGTTTGATACAAATGCCCAGGGTTCACGATACGCTGCGTAAGAATCGCGTTCCCCTATACGGCTATTTTCATCGTGTAGATTTCGGCCTGCTACGCCCTCTGCGGAGCCGCCGTTATCTGACAAAAAGATAATTAGTGTATTACGGATCGTGCTCGTTTCGTCGAGTACCGAGAGAATTCTGCCGATGCCCTGGTCCATACGGTCGACCATTGCCGCATAAACAGCCATCCGCCGGCTCCATTCTTCTTTGTCTTCCACATCTTCCCAGGCCGGGATGGATGCCGGCCGGGATGGCAACGCCCATCGGCCATCGATAATGCCGGATGCAACAAGCCGGTCGTAGCGTGCTACACGGATCGAATCCCATCCCACATCATAGACCCCTTCATACCGCACAATATCCGATTCAAACGCATGCAGGGGCCAGTGTGGCGCAGTAAACGGCACGTACAGGAAGAAAGGGGTACGGCGTGTGTGCGTGGCCACATGCTCTTCGATAAACCGGGTTGCGTAATCTGCGATGGCATCCGTCATGTAAAATCCATCTGCCGGCGGCTCCCAGGGGGTATCATCAAGCACCATCTGCCGTACCCTCGGCTGGTCTTTGATGACTTCGAAATAGCTGCTTGCGCCGCTGATTAACCCAAAATAGCGATCAAATCCTCGTTGCCGTGGCCAATGCACTGCTTTTTCGCCCACGTGCCATTTGCCAGAAAGATAGGTCTTATAATTGGCCGCTTTTAATCGCTCGGCCAGCGTAGCCACACGCTCATCCAGGTAGCCTTGATACGGCCCGGGTGTTGGTTCGCTATCCAGGCTACTCACCATCCCCCCCATGCCGGCTTGGTGTGGGTACCGGCCAGTCAGCAAAGATGCTCGGGTCGGACAACAGCGGGCAGCATTGTAGAATTGGGTAAACCGGAGTCCGCGTGATGCGAGCATATCGAGATAAGGCGTTTCAATCTCACCGCCGAAACTGCCCACATCTGAATATCCCATATCATCTGCCAAAATGATGATAATATTGGGTACACGATCTGGTTTGGGAGCGGCTTTGCATCCCAGGAGAAAGAAACAACTCACCAACAGTCCACGCCGCAGCAAAAGCGGGAGGTAATGCATGGCTAAGATCGTTAAACGAAGGTAATTGCTCTGGCCAGGTGGGCCAGCACTACGCGAACAACTAAATATCCTTGACGGTACGGAATCCTACGTGAAACAACGAAGACTCAGGTGTGGAGTGGCTCCGCGCTGAAACCCGATATCCGTGGCAGTAGCCCGGATTACAGAGAAAAGACCCTCCACGTTGCACCCGCTCACTCTGCGCCGAAGGTGTAAAGGCGGCTTCCCGTTCGTCATACGGCAGATACCAACTATCTGTCCATTCCCAAACATTGCCGCCCATGTCAGTAAGACCCAAAGGTGTTTTTCCAAATGCGCCAACGGGAGAGGTAAAGAGGAATCCATCTTCGCCGGAGTTGTGTACCGGGAAAGTCCCTTCCCAGGTATTGGCCTTTGCCTGACCATCTGCATACAACACATTCCCCCAGGCGTACTGGTGGGGTGCGGATTCAGCACCGCGAGCAGCGTGCTCCCATTCGATTTCTGTAGGCAGGCGTTTGCCGGCCCAGGCTGCATACGCTGCAGCATCGTTGTATGAGACTTGCGTTACAGGGTGGTCATCTTCAGCTTTGAATCCTTCAGGACCCAGTGGGTATTGCCATGTCGCGCCGGGAATAAGCATCCAGGCGTACGTTTCCATGTTAAGCACAGCAGCGTCGCCAAAAGCTTCTGCCTGCGTTTCGTAACTAAAAAGAGCTTCAAAGTAATGTCCACATTTCCCCCCTTTTTTTATTAGAAAGTAAGGAAGTGCTGTTTACTACAAACTTTTTGTGCATAGTATTAAAAAAAGTTTTATTATACTGCACCTGTCGCCAAAATAACGGAAAAATAAGTCGAAATTGTTTTGTTGGCAACTTCTTAAAAATTATATATTGCAAAAAGTTG
>JBCCIM010000247.1 GCA_039111535.1 Bacteroidota bacterium
GTGGCTCGCAACAACAAAATAGATGAGAGGGTTCGTCATCCAGGCAGGTCTCTGTTCCGTTTCCTAAGCTATTATTCAGTATGAAGACTGATATTGTACGGATCGCCATTCGGCCCCCGGAATATCTGCCGCGTTTGCACTTTATAGCGCTAATGCAATCGGTGGATGTTTTGGTACTGGCTGATACGTTTCAATATAGCCGGCAGTCTTTCCAAAACCGGACCCGTGTGCGTACACCCCAGGGGACACACTGGATTTCCATTCCGCTTCTGGGTCGACAACATGGCCGTCCTTGTATTCAGACGGTAATTGACAGCAGCATTCACTGGCGATCAAAACATTTACGCTCAATTAGTTTCAACTACAGCCAAACTCCTTATTTCGGATTTATCGCCGATGGCCTGCAAACGCTGTATCAGTCGGAGCAGGCGTACCTGGCAGACGTTACGTGCCAATCAGTTGAGATGATGCAGCAAATGTACCAGGTAGGCTGTACGGTGGTTCGTGCCTCTGCTTTGGCGGGTTGCCCTGCTTCGCTTCAGGGAATACTTGAGCTGATGCCGGCTAAAACACTGGTTGTGCCGGCTGATGACCTGCATCAGGCGGAAGCTGCACCCATTCCAGTTGAGGTGCTTCATCTTGACGAAACGGCTTATCGTCAGCAATTTGAAGGTTTTTACCCGGGCACTTCAGCGCTAGACTTGCTATGCAACTATGGCCCGGAAGCACCGGGCATGGTGCGTGATAGCCTGAAAATTGTCCAGTAAGGGGGATATTGCCAGATCGCTTTATTCTGGCAATATGTTGTTCATGCGTTGAATAATTTCTGTCAGCCGTGCGCGATCGCCTCCCCTTATTTCGGCTGTAGCCCAGCCGGTGTAGCCAATGTCTGCCAGGGCTTTGCGCACGGCGGGCCAGTCGCAGTCACCTTCACCGAGCGGTGCGGCAAATCCTTTCCAAAGCCCTTCGTCATCGCGTTTTTGCCGGCTGAACTCTTTAATGTCCAGCTTGAGAATTCGGGAGCCCAACGTGCGGATCCATTGCTCGGGCCAGCCATAGTTCACGATGTTGCCCACATCGAAATAGGCACCAATCCATGGGCTTTCAAATTCGTCGATATACCGGGCAAATTCGAGCGGGCTCAGCAGAAAGTGATTCCACACGTTTTCAAGTGCAATTTTGACACCCACCTCCCGGGCAAGCGGCAGTACTTTTCTAATCTCATGCTGTGACCGTGTATACGCGTCAGCATAAGACACTTCTTTGTTTACCACAGCCGGCACCAGCAAGACCGTTGATGCGCCATAGGCTTTTGCCTGGCGCAGAGCGTGCTCCAGGCCGGCCCGGCCTTCGTCGCGTACAGCCGGGTCAGGGTGGGAAAGGGTTTGCTTCCAGTGTACAGAATCAACCACGCCATGAATAGGCAGGCCTGATGCCTTTCGTGCATCGATCACTTCCTGTTCATCCAGGTTGCTGGGGCTATCCAGTTCCACACCGTCAAATCCAAGCGAACGGAGGAGGTTGAACTTCTCCAGTACCGTCATTTCTTCCTGGATCATACCAAATTTGACAGCCTTTTTGAAGACATGCCGGCCCTGTGCCGCTACAGGCTGCGCCGCTTTCGACCAGATCCAGGGGGTAGCGATGAGTGCACCACCGGTGCGTTTGAGGAAGGTTCTGCGTTGCATGAAAATGGGGAGGATGGGGCAAAGTAAGAACTTAGAGGGATGCGTAGTTACGGTCCATTTGGGTCACACCCGGCACTGCAACGCTGTGAGATTGCATGGATGAAAACGCAAAGTCGTCCGGCACGAGGTTCTGGGTGGAACCCATAATCTGATCCCAGGTGATTTCCTGTCCGGTATAACAGGCTTCACGGCCCATGACGGCAGTGAGGGTGCTATAAGCAATTTGGCGAGCTTCGTTGAGTGGTTTGTTCTCGCGGATGCTGTTGATGAGGTCCGTGTGCTCCTGGATGTAGCCGTTGTTGCCTTTTTCCGGAAACTCAAACTCAACTTTGCCTTTGTGTGTTGTAATGATGGAGTGGTCCGGGTTCAAGTCAGCGATACCTTTTGTGCCGATAATGCGATTGGAAACGCGTGAATAGCAGTTTTCCATTTGACGGCACATGGCCGTGACCCTGACGCCATTTTCGTAGACATACTCGATACTGAAGTTGTCGTAGATATGCCCGTAGTTGGGGTCAACCCGTTGCGTGCGTCCGCCTGATCCGATACAGCTTACCGGTGGGCCCTGCATTACCCAGTTGATTACATCGAGGTTGTGCACAAACTGCTCAACAATCTGGTCGCCTGATAACCATGTGAAGTAATACCAGTTGCGGCACTGCCATTCCATATCGGACATACCCGGTTTGCGGGGGCGAAGCCAGATGGGGCCCGTCAGATAGTATTCGCTTGCAGACACAATGTCGCCGATTCTGCCGGCGTGAATCCGTTTGACACCTTCGACAAAGCTGTCTTGCCTGCGGTACAGCGTACCGGCAACGACAGCCAGGCCTTTCTCGGCCGCAAGGTCACCGGTTTCGATAATGGAACGCGCGCCGGTAGGGTCAACGCTGGCCGGCTTTTCCATAAACACATGTTTGCCGGCCTCAACGGCATATTTGAAGTGCTGGGGGCGGAAGCCCGGTGGCGTGGCCAGAATTACCAGGTCGACATCGCTGTCAATTAACTCTTTGTAGGCATCAAAACCGCTGTAACATCGGTTGTCGGTAACTTTGTATTTGTCACCGATCGCCTCCTTCAGCGGCTCACGCCGGGCTTCGAGGCGGTCTCGAAACAGGTCGGCCATGGCCACAATTTCAACGCCGTCTGCAGAAACGGCGCAATCGCGTGCCGCACCCGTACCACGCCCACCACTACCAACAAGGCCAACCTTGATGGTGTCAGAGCCGGCGCCGTAAGCAAAGTTCTCTGATTGGATCAATGGTGACATCGACAGGCCGGTTGCTGTGGCTGTAGTTTTTAGAAAATCACGGCGAGAGACGGGTTGGCTGATCTTGCTGTTTCGCACGTTTGTTGTCGGGAGTAGTTAGTGAAACTGTGAGGCTGCATTAATATATAGTATTGGGGGGATAAATGGTGGATGAGAGAGGAGTTTGGAGAGAGGAGTTTGGGAGTGAAGAGTTTGGAGAGAGGAGTTTGGGAGTGAAGAGTTTGGGGTGTCGAGATGATCTGTGTTTTTTGTGTTTTCGTATTGCCGTGTTTCTGTTTTGCGTTATTGCTCGAAAATCGGTGTTAAACGCAACCCTTCCCTTCCTTGTCATGCCCAACTTGATTGGGTATCCACCGGGATAGCATTGGTCTTCATTTCGTATCCAATAACGAATGCCATGCCTGTGGATCTACAGTCAGTGCCTGTCCTGAACTTGATTAAGGGATGCTGACGGTGGGTTCTGCGGAATTGTCACAAAAAACAAAAGCCCCTTCCTGTTAGGGAAGAGGCTGTTGGAATTCTGAACCAGATGGGTCAGCTGGGCGCCAGAAATAAACTTAGTTCTGTGTTGTAAACTGGCGGTATTTGTGCCAGATACGCATGGCTTCAATGTCAGGGCCAAATGGTGCGCCATGCTTGCTGTATACGCGATTCATGGTGGTGTGCAAACGCTGAAGGGCGGTGTCCAAAGCTTTAACCTGAAGTTTGAGCTTACCGTTTGCTTCACGTAACGTTCGTAACGCGGTCTCCAATCTCTCGATATTTACGTTAGCGTTTGATTTCATTGGACTATAGATTCCGATTTTGTTTGAGTGTGCCTAAGAATACGGCAGCCGCCTGGGATATCCTATACTCCACAGGCGCATAGGTTCTCAACTTGAGGCGCAATTGAAGCAATTTTGTGTCGACTTTGTGGCAATTTGTTGACATTTGTCTATCCCAGTTTATCGAGCAGGCCCAGCAGTGTGCCTATATCATCCGTTGTGTTGTAAAGGTGGGGCGCTATACGCAAATTGCCTCTTCTGAACGCTAAATGGATGTTTTTGGCCTTCAATCCATCATAAATATTCTGGTTGCGAGACGGGTCTTTATGGGTAATCAGGGTCAGGGTAGACCTTGCCGAGCCGGCATCGGGGCTAAGCAAATTGTATTTGTCACAATTTAAATTGTCGATAAGATGTTGCACAAGTGTCTGGTTATGCCGGGCAATGGTTTCCACCCCAACGTCTAGCAAATAGCCCAAAGACGACGACCAGGGGACGTAGTTGAAAAAGTTGGCTGTACCAAATGTATCGTATCGCTTGCTCGTTGGGGGGCTATCTGGTAACCGGATAACTTGTTTTGCCTTGCCTAGGTCTTCCGATGTTTGCAGCGACAGCCAGTAGGCTTGGTTGTATTCCATGGTTGCAAGAACCGACGCGCGTATCCAGCAGAATCCTGTACCATAAGGTCCGCATAGCCATTTGAACCCCACGTTGGTGATGGCATCTACCGGGGTCGTATCAACGTGTAGCAGGCGTGTACCCACAGCTTGTGTTGTGTTTGCGATAAACAGCACGCCGTGTTGCCGGCACAATTCACCCATGGCATTGAGGTCAATCGCGCGGCCTGAAAAAGAATGCACCCAGGTGGCACAGAAAAGACGGGTTTTTGGGGAAATGGCTGCTGCAAGCTCTTCTGGGGTGAGTACCTGGTTGCGCGGCTCAATAAAACGTATGTGAATGCCTTTTTTCTGGAGGCCCAGCCAGGGCATAATAACAGACGGGAAGTCGCCGGCGGTAAGCAGGATTTCATCGCCGGCTTTGAGGGGCAAGCCATTTGCCAGCAGATGTAAGCCGTAGGAAGCGCTGTTGGCCAAAATTACTTCTTCTTCCTTTGCACGAATAAGCTGGCTCAGTTGACGTTTGAGTTGGGCCGGTACGCCGGAAAACCGCTCAACCGTCAATTCAAACGGTTGTCGTTTCCAGCGAATTGCCTCTTCTGCGGCTGCAGCAGCTACGCGGGGGATGGGCCCCTGGTGCGCGCAGTTCAGCCACGTGTGTCCGTCAAACGGACCAAAATCTGTTGTGTAAGATGACATGCGACTAGTATCGAATTAAGGAAGGATCTACGTTTTTTCGGGAATTCGTATTTCCGGATACAGGCGGGGCAAAAGCCGGCTGTTTGAATAATAGTGCTTCTCGGATAGCCGTCAACTGCTTAGTTCGGCTACCTGCCCTTCTTCAAGCAGTATATCCCTATAAACAATACTGTCGCCAATCTCGAGTTGACGAAGTTCAAGCCGGCCGGCAATGACTTCGAGTGTATACTTGCCAGATTTTTGGATAGTCAGCAGGCCTGAAGCGGTAGGGGTGAAAAAGGGTAGTCGCGCGCCATTCCCGACACGCGGAGTAAAGCGCAATTTTTGATTAAACCCATCGTAATACTGTCCTGACAGGGCAACTACGACAAACCAGATGGCGAGGTGGCTGGCATGGTTCGGGGTGCTGTATGGTTGGCCTGCCGGAATAGAGAGGCGCTCATAAAATCCAAATCCATCAGCGAGTGCTGCCTGCTGGTGGTTCAGCAACTGCTCCAGCGGTGCAAGGGCATCGGATGTACGCCGGCCACTTTGAATGGAGGCTGCTGCCCAATTCATCACCATGGCTGGCGCGATTGTTTGCTGGGTGGCGTCTGATTGTTTAATCGAAATAGGGGGCGCATTCGTATCCGCCATGCGCTTGAGCAATGCCGAGCGCTGTTCGGGATCAAGCGCAGGGGATAGGCCAAGGAGATCTGCCCACAGCAATCCAATGAGCAAGTTTGGGTCGGAGGCAGTGGCCGGCGAAGTTCTTGCCGTAGAAATTTTGTAACCAGACGGGCTGCCAAGTAAGGATTCCAGCCCGCTGATGCCCGTTTTTAGGACAGCAGCCAACTGGGTCACTTCTGTTTCTCGGTCGAGCATACGTGCCATACGAGAGAGACCATGCAGGCCGGCTAGATGCAGTAGCGCATCGTGTAGCAATACCCCTTCCTCGTCAAATTGCCAGTCATTTAATGCCGGCAGGTTTGACGGCAAGCCTTCTGGTGTGGTAATCGACAGCTGCCAGTTCATGGCTTTTAGCAGGTGGGGCCACATCTCTTTAAGGAAGGCCATGTCTCCCGTGAAATCCACGTATGCAGAAGCCAGAATGAAAAAGGCTGCATTTGAGGTGCTTTTTGTTGGCGCAGGAGAAGCATCCATCGGCAGCCTGCTGCCTTCGCCGAGTGTGTCGTTGATGCGTCCGGATGCATCCTGGGTGAAAGCGTAAGCACGCAGCACACTTTTGAGCATCGTGTGGTCGAGGAGCAGGAGAGGGAGCGCGCGGTACAGCATGGTGTCGAGCGAAGAAAGGCCGGCATCCGCGAAGGCATCCCACATGCGCCAACGGCCATCAACAGCACAGAAAGATGTTTTGTAGAGTTGTCCGATGCTGTCGCGCAATCCGACTTGCACGGCGGGGGGGAGCGTGGTGCGTGTAAACAGATCATTCCAGGCCTGCATCGCACGCCAGGCGACGGGCAGACGGTTTACAATCGTATCACTGACGCTGCTCGCTGTAGAGAACCGGCGTGCATATGCATTCCCGACGTTCGGCACGCCTACAAAGCGGTTAGGAAATCGCCAGGAGAGGATGAGGGTTACAGCCCGCGAAGCGCCCGGGGCTATCGTCAGATTGGATGCCACGGCGCCATGCTCAAACAAGCCCATCGACGTTGTGCCTTCAAAGTGACCCTGCGTACTGAAGGTCTCCCATAATTCATCCAGGTCGGCAGATACCATGCTGGATACCGCGAGGTTGCTGGAGAAGCCGATACACAGTTCGCCGGCTGCAGCATCCTGTCCGCTTCTCGACAACACCAGTCCGCGTTCTGTACGGAACGTGCCTTCGATGAAATTGGGCAGATTGAACATAACAGCCGTTTCTACAGGCTCTCGGGTCGGATTGTGCAACTGAAAGCTGAAGACAACCCCGGGCAATGCAGCGAGCGTCGGATCAACCATGTTGACGAGGCCGTGGGCGTGTAGCGACACGTTCAAGGGGATAGCATCGTCTACCGGACGCAGCCGGGTGACTGGGAACGCGCTTGAATACCCCAGGGTGCGTACAGCCGGCAATTCTGCTGGCGGGTGGGTGCGCATGGTGACGGCATGCGGTGCACTACCCGGTAATTGGGTTCGGATAGCAAAAAAGGCGTCATCTATATCGAACTTGTTTCCTCCACCCGGCGAATTATTCAGGATTTGCCAGTCAGCCAGCCGGCCGTCAGCCCGTAATTCCAGCGTGCCCGTGCCGATGCCGCCGAGGGGTGTACTTGAGCGGAGCCCTGCGGGTGGGGTGTGGAGCTTGCCTTGCGCATCTGCCCACGATACACTTTTGGCGTCTGTATTGACCCGGTAGGTATAGGGGAAAGCGCCTTTCTGGTGCCAGTTTTTGTGCCCTTCAGCCAGCCAAACAGGGGTGTCAACTTGTTCGATGCGCATTTCACGCGAAACAAAGGACTCTTTCGGATACGAGAGGCGAAGCAGGGGATGATCATTACCGGGCGCCCTGCGGCTGGTGGATCCAGTGCCGGCACTGGGACGCGAACCCGCACAGCTTTGCAACCACAAGGCCGCCAGGGGAGACAGGGTCTTCGCAAGAAAGTGGCGCCGTGTTTGTTTTTCCGAGGGGTAGGGTGCTGCCATGAAGCATCAACTGAAAAAGTAAAAGAAGCTCAGCATAAAACGGATTCGCATTGGCCTGAAATGCCGCAAGTTGGCTTCTCGTTTAACGGATTACGTGGTGTGCTTTCCGTTGAGAAAAGTACACAACCTTGTTGCCAAATCCCACTGATGGGCTGGACCCAAGACCGACTCGCTAGGCCAGGAGATGCGCGTTCACAGACGCATTTCCAGCGGCAGCGAAAAAACGATGCAATAGTGCAGTAAACAGCAATAAGCCAGCAAACCCCAAAA
>JBCCIM010000248.1 GCA_039111535.1 Bacteroidota bacterium
AGAGTCAGAGGGGTAGCCTTGTCCATCAAACTAAGTCCTAGCAGTTTCAACCAGATGCATCTGGGCAAACAAGCCCCTGGTGTTTTCATCAACAATGCCAACCAAGTCAAAGTATGCTGCACATGCATTGACAAAGTTGCGTGTGCTTGTACCATCATGGTCACCTTTGAATACAGCAGGCTATTCGAAAATCATCAAACTCCAAAGGCATACCGGCTCAATCGTTATTGATGGCCTTGTCGATTCGGATGAATGGGATTCGATTGTGCCTTTTGAAGTGTTGCAAAAGGTGCCTGATGCCGGCGCCATGCCGTCTCAAAAGACTGAAATCAGAATGACGTACGATGCCCTAAACATCTATTTGTCTTGTAGATCATTCGATGAACACCCTGAACTTATTGTAGCGAATACAAAGAAAAGAGATGACTTCACGGAAAACACTGAGTGGTGCGGGTTTCTAATCGATTCGTATGATGACCGGGAAAATGCGCTTGCTTTTTTTGTGACCCCTACCAATGCAAAGCTGGATATGGCATTGTCGGGTGACATTGAAGGGCCCTCACCGTTTAATTTGAGTTGGGATTCTTTCTGGGATGCGGCAGTTTCTAGAACCGAGGAAGGCTGGTTCTCGGAAATAAAAGTGCCTTTTTCTAGCCTGTCTTTTGAGGAGAAAGACGGCAAGGTAGTGATGGGTGTTACGGCCTTTCGGTACCTGGCGCGCAATGACGAAACGGATATCTTCCCACCACGGGATCCGTCTTTGGGGAGCACATTCAAGCCATCGCTCACCCAAAGGGTGCAATTTGAAGGCATCGTAAAACGAAATCCTATTCGGATCACATCCTATGGCTTGAGCGGTTTTGAGTCAATCAACGAAAGTACTTCGGTTGCAGGTGCTCCGGTTACAGAAGCAGTCGGCAACACGATGAGAATGAAGGCCCAGGTGGGGCTTGATGCCAAAGTTTCGCTAAGTAGTAATGCGACACTCGACCTGACTGTCAATACCGATTTTGCCCAGGTAGAAGCTGATGATCAACAAATAAATCTAACCAGGACCAATCTGTTTTTTCCAGAAAAGCGGCTGTTTTTTCAAGAGCGCGCCAGCTTGTTCGATTTTGCATTTGGCACAACAGGGAAAGTCTTTCACAGCAGACGTATTGGCATTGTAAACGGTCAGCAAACACGAATCTTAGGAGGTGTTCGTGCGCTGGGGAAATTTGGGAAGTGGGAAGCGGGCATCTTGTCTATGCAATCAGCAGCTGACATACTGGCCTCCGAGAATTTTGGCGTTGTACGGGTCAGAAGGAAAGTGCTCAACGAAAATTCTACAGTAGGATTTATTGTAACTAACCGGAACGATTTCGACGGCAATTACAACGCTGTCTATGGGTTTGATGCAACGCTAAAGATTCTCAGGAAAAACTATTTCAATGTGCGAATTGCCCAGAGTATCTCTGATAGTACGCGGTTCGATGTCGTATCAGGAGCGCCTACCAAACTGTTCTTTGAACTTGAAAAAAGATCTTTTGAAAAACTAACCTACAAAATAAACTTTTCGAGAGCCGGCGCTACCTACAATCCGGCCATGGGATACGAACAGCGGAGTGATTTTTCCCAGCTTAACGCAAGGGTAGCCTACAATTTTTTTCCGAATAATGAGTCACAGGTCTTACAGGCTGTGCCCTACCATGAGGCGCTGGTGAACTGGAGTAATGCACTGGGTTACATGGATGCGAGATCGTTGAGGATGGGTTTTCAAGTGTTCACAAAAGCGGGATGGCTTTTCGATGTGAATTACCAAAATCAGCGGGAAGTGCTCGCTCAAAATATCACGTTTCCGGGTAACATTTTAGTGAGCGGAGGGAGCTATGACTTTGGAAGTTTTTCAGGATCCTTGACTTCACCATCTGCAGGGAATCTGTCCTATGCCACATCCATTACACTTGGGAAGTTCTACAATGCCAATAGAGCGAATGTGTCTGCTTCAGCCTTGTTAAATGTAACGCCCGACTTCATCGTACAAGGAAGCCTGGATTACAATCGAATAAATGGTCTGGTCGAGAACGAACGTACGCATATAACCCTTGCACGGCTAAAGTTGTCGTATGCGTTCAGTACAAAACTCTTTTTAAGCGGCTTCTCGCAATATAATAACGTTTCAAAGTCGCTCATCAACAACTTCCACCTCCGATATACTGCTAAAGATGGGAATGATTTCTACCTGGTATATAATGCTGAGATCAATCAGGTAGGTGGGGCTGTCGGGACGCTATTTCCGGAGGCCAATCGCGGGACATTGCTGGTAAAGTACAGCCATACTTTTCACAAGTGACCCGATAAATACAGCCTTGCATCCATATTCCAGAATTATCATGAAACTCTATCCTCGACACCTTCGCTCGAATTCCTCCCGCCTGCTAGTGAAAAACATAATCATGTTTGTATGCGCAATTGCGCTGTTTCTTTCATTGGCAAAGCATGCGAAGTCTATAGCTGAATCTGATAGCTTCGACATACCTGTTGAACAAATTAAGACAAGCAATAGACAAGAAGTCACCGCCCAAAGCTACCAGATATATTGGCAGAAAGCAGGTGTGTTATTACAATCTGCCCAGCCTCCCTGTGCAGACGCTGCAGTTTTTTCGGTATTGCCAGCTACGCTACAGTAGGTGGGTGAAAGCTGGTTTCAAACCCGCGCTAAAAACAGGCTTTCGCTGTTATACTAGACCATGAGCAACCAATCGCTTGAATGACCTGATGTCGGTAGAAATGCAAAACGGGCACTCGCAGTGCCCGTTTTGTGTTACTGAAATATCGGCATGTAGATGTTACGCCGGCTCGGATACCAACTGATTTGCCGGGAAAAGCTGCTTGTCGTAGTAGTATGATACAGCCAGAATGACCAGCGCCACAATTGCGCCATATTGCTCGCCATCACCCACCATAATATGAGCAGAAGAGGCCAGGATAAAATCAAAACACAAGCCTGCATATGCCCATTCTTTTAACACGGCTGACTTTTTGGTCAGAATAGCCACAACAGCCAATATTTTGGCAATCGCTAGTGGAATTACAATATAGGCGGGGTAGCCAAGGCTGGTAAACAAGGCCTGAATCTCTGCTGTGTTGAACAGGTACATACCGGCAGAAAAGATCATCATCAGGCAAACGAGGCCCGTTGCGATCCAGTAAAAAATCTTTGGGAGTTTCTCCATTGTGCTGCTATCTCGGTTGGTTAGTTTCTCTAAGGCGTCAGGCAATTGCCATAGTCGCCACCAATACGCGCCATGTCAGCCTCAATGAAGGCCGCACGATCTGTAAGGTATGCGGTGGGGGAGGAAGGGTTTGACCGGGTTGGGGTGGGCAACGCTGCTGCTAGTAATGCAGACTCGTGCAGGGTTAGTTGTGACGCTGATTTGCCAAAATAGTGGTGGGAAGCGGCTTCAGCGCCATAAATACCAAATCCCCACTCGGCAAGATTTAAGTACACTTCCAATATACGTTCTTTAGGCCAAAGGATTTCAATCAAGGCGGTGAAGTAAGCCTCAAATCCCTTGCGTATCCATGAGCGTGTTGGCCAGAGGAATGCATTCTTAGCGGTTTGCATGGACAGGGTTGATGCGCCACGTTTAATGGTGGCTTCCTCATTGTGCGCTTGCGCTTTTGCAATGGCAGTCCAGTCAAAGCCATTGTGTACGCAGAATTGCTGGTCCTCCGCCGCAAGCACTGCTAAAGGCAAGTGCGGACTAATCTGGTCTATGGTGACGGGCCGGCGATCAATTTCCAGCCCTTTTTGCTGGTCCCGCCGCATAATGAAACTGGAGGGCGGGTCGGTGAAACGGTAGACCAACACCCAGAAGACACTCAATAGAAAAAAGAGGATCAGGCTGATTGCGACCACGCGTAAGCCAATTCGAAAAATTGGGAATTTGGATTTTTGTGGTGCTTCCTGGGCAGGGTAGTCTACATAGTGCGACGAGTAATCGGTCGACATGGGGAGCGTAGAAGGGATGGATAGCGGGGAATAGCAACTGTAAGTTACCAAATACTTCATTGTTACTCAACAATCCAGTAGGCTATTTATTACCGAATGCCGAATAACCTTCAACCAATATTAAAACGTGAGCCGATAACCCAGCGTTGGTAGAATGCCCAACTGCGGAATGACGCTCAACGATTGTTTTTTGATATCATACTCGAGAAATCCGTCATTTTTACGGTGGATGACATTTTGTACGTCGAGATAGATTTGGTGCGTTAGAAATGGTTTGTTGAAGGTGTAGTTGGTGCTAAAGTCTACCCGGAAATAGGGCGTGAGTTGTTCGGAGTACCGTCGGGTTGTATTGAGGCGAATGTTGACGCCATTGTCGAGTTGTGTCACTTCGAGGGGGGTATATCTGTTACCGCCACCAAACAAAATCCGCGCATTAATGCCCAGCACATCGCGTTTTTGCCGGCCCATATTGAATTCAACACCCGTCACCAGGTTTGTCATAAACCGCGTGTTATACCGGCTGGGGAATCGATTTCCATCAATTGTGGAATACTTGGCATCGAACAGTGACCCGTTCAGCATGAAGTAATAGCCATTTGAGAAGAGCTTTTCCAGCGACAGATCAAGTCCATAGTTTGTGGTGGTGCCGGCATTGGTTAGCCCCAGCGAAGAGGCGTATACATTAAACAGGAAATACGTGTTTATGGTAGAGAACGTGCTGCCGGGCAAATCTGAAACAGGGATGTCGTACCCATAATTGTAGTACACCTCTGATCTGAAGCGCGTATCACCCGGGAATATTTTTTCAAAAGCCAGTACGTTGTGCCATGACTTGGAAAGCTGTAAATCGCGATTCGAAAACGGAATGCTGTCTTGCCGCGTGTTTTCGAGCAGGTAAATACCAAAAGGCTCAATTTGGCTGTGTATTCCTGTGCCGAAAGAAAGCGTTTTGTCCTGTGCAAGCTGCCACTTGATACCAAGACGTGGCTCGAAAGTGCGTTCTTTGTTGACGCTGAAATAGGTGCTATGGACCCCGGCATTGAAGGTTAGTCGTGTGTTTGGCCGGTAGGTCCATTGTAAGAAGCCGCGGCCCATATGGACGGGCTCATTGACATAAATCTGATAAGTCCACGGGGCATACGGATCAAAGTCGCGGGTGCGGAACTGGTAGGTGAGCCAGAGCAAACTCCCCGATATGCCTGCCTCCATCAAGTGCCGTTCGTTGGGGCGGTAGGCAAACCGGACCTTCGCCCGAACCCCCTGCTCTTTCTCCCACTCTTCGTCAGCGTTGATTTTTTCATTATTGATGGGTCGTGCTTGCACGTAGGTGCTTTCAAGTTCCGACTTCCCAAAGGCTGCAACTGTGGTTTTGAGAAAGCTGGTGGAGGATAGCGGCAGGAAATTGCTAATGCCAATCACCCCTTTCTTTTCATCACCCTCATCAGCTTCTTTTAGGTCGCTATCTGAAAACGGGGGATTGACACAGTTACAGGTAATACTTGTCTCTTTGTCGTGAAAATAGGACGTGCCACCAAGGCCAAAGAAGGTGAATACGCCTAATTTGCGCGTGGGTAAGTGGAATTTGAACGCGAGGTCCTCATAGGCTATAATGTCGTTCGGGATAATATTGAAGTCGGCCAGCAAGCCAAGCGTGGAATATCGGTAATTCAATAGATACGAGCCACCGCGCGATCCAATGGGGCCTTCCATTGTGCCTTCGAGACCGAGTGATCCGACACCAATGGTGTATTCGCTGCGTTCGGAATTGCCTTTCCGCATGTTAAGATCAAACACGCCGGCTAACGCATTGCCATACTCAGCCGGAAAGGCTCCCGAGAGGAAGTCAGAGTACGTCAGAACGTTGGCACTGAACATGCTGATACCACCGCTGCTGTGGCCGCCATCGCCAAAATGATTGGGGTTGGGGATTTCGATGCCTTCGAGTTGCCAGACTGTATACTTGGGCGACTGACCGCGCACGATCACTTCATTGAGCAGGTCGTCTTCTGCCCGGGAAACGCCGGAGAAAGACTGCGCCATGCGCGCAGGATCTGAAATACTGGCAGCATACCGTTGCGTTTGTTCAACAGAGAACGAGCGGGCGCTTACGGTGGCTGCTTCATTGAGCGGGACCATCAGGTCAGGGGCATCCGAGACAAGCACCATTTCCATTGTCACGGGAGACGGAATGAGCGCGATGTCGAGCACCAATTCTTTGCCGGCAGTGAGCAGCAGTTGTGAAACATGCGCCGGCTCAAAACCAATGTATTGCACAATGAGCGCATGCCGGCCCAAAGGCAAGCCAGGGATTTCAAAGTTGCCCTGTTCATCTGTACTCGCGCCACGAAACGGGTCGAGAGAAGCTACAACTACGTTAGCGCCGACCAGTGGGGCCTGTGTGTCGTGATCAATAACCGTCCCGCGAATGGTTTGTGTGTACGCTTTACGTTGTGCCGGTGGTGACCAGCGCAGGGCTATTTGCCGCCCGATCCGTTCATATTCGATGTGTATCGGCTCAAACAGACGGTCGAGGATGAGCGCAAGCGATTCATTGTCAGCGCTGATTTCCACAAGCTGATCTGCCGGCAAACTCGAAGGGCTGTAAATAAACCGAATCCCCGTTTGCGCACGCAAAACGCCCAGTACTTCCAGCAACGATGCGGGTGCAACCGAAACCGTATGGCGCTGCTCCAGCATCCGTGCAGGATCAGCTTCTACGCGATCTGCGGACACCTGGGCCTCGCTTGCCAATGGGAACAGGCAGGCGAGCCACACACTCAATATGATTCGTTGTATCAATTGCACAATAGGGTGTCAGGCTGCCGGATGCCAGGTGATAGTACGCTGCATCCGGTAGCCTGACTATCGGGTTAAAACGTTACTTTATAGCTAAGGATCGGAAGCAAGCCGCTGTGGAAAAATGCCACCTGTTCAAAATTATTGTTGTAGTCAAAACCCTGTACGTTTAGTCTGTCCGTGATGTTTTGGAAGTCAAAACGGATGGCATGGGTTAGGGCCGACTTGTTGACGGTGTAGCTCAGGCCGACATCCAGGCGGTAGTAGGCGTCTACTTGCTCTTCGTAGGTCTGCGCAAAGTCGAGGACCGGGAATCCGAGGTCGCGTGACCGGTTGACGTCGAGCGGTGTGTATCTGTTGCCGCCGGCAAGCAGGACCCGCACGTTCAAACCAAACTGGTTTCTGTTTTTGAGTGAAAACTCTTTGCCCCCGACTACATTAAGCACGTAGTTGCCGGCATAGCGCGTGTTGTAGCTTTGGCCATCCAACGGCGTATAGCGCGACTCATACAGTGAACCGGTGAGGAGGTAATAATAGCCTTTGCTCAGAAATTTCTCCAACGTCAATTCCACCCCGTAATTTTCGCCTGTACCTTCGTTCACCAGTATGTCGTTACTAAACACGATATCCCATGCATCCTCAGCATTTATAGAAGAAAAGATGGGGTTTTGTGCAGAAGAAGAGACTGGAATATCAAACAGGTCCTGGTAATATGCTTCGAAGCGTAAGCGGAATTTTGGCGTGAAATAGTGGTCGTATCCTACCACGTAATGCCATGCTTTCATAAGATCCAGGTCTCTGTGGGGCTGGAAGCTTTGGCCGGCGGCGTTGGTCCGTTCTGCGAGGTACAACGCTGTGGATTCGGTGCGGGTATGCAGACCAACGCCAAACGAAAGTGTTTGCGTTTCCGACAGCCGCCATGCTGCGCCGATGCGCGGTTCAAGGGAGTGGTTTTTG
>JBCCIM010000249.1 GCA_039111535.1 Bacteroidota bacterium
AGCGTGAGTTGCGCAACCCTTCCTGGGTGTTGTGCAGCAAGGTTGGTTGTTTCTGTAGAGTCTATAGTCAGGTTGCTGAGAAACAGGGTATCTGTTCCGGCGAGTGGCGACCCATCTGTGTCACGTCCGTTTCGAACGAGTTTCCAGCTGCCTTCGCGCACCGCCCATTGATGCGTTTGCGCATGGGGGCGGTGCCAGAAAAGGCGCTCGTGCACCTCTTCTGAAGCTGGATCCTGGATAATGGCGTAAAGGCTTTTGCCATCTGGCGCGTTTTCTGGAAGCTGCGTGTTTGTATACGCCGCTATTGTAGGTAGCCAGTCCATGCCTGTAGCCTGGTGGTGTCGGATGTCACCAGTTGGAATGGTGCCGGGCAGTGAGACGATTGCCGGCACCCGGATGCCTCCTTCGAGCAAGCTGAATTTTGCGCCACGAAATGGCCCCGCGTAACCGCCACCAAAATCTGCACGCGCTTCGGTTGAATGGCCATGATCTGACATGAAAATAACGAGCGTGTTGCGATCCAGGCCCCGTGTCTTTAGGCCTTCGAGCAGCCGGCCTATTTGTTCATCCATCGTCGAGACAAGCGCTGCATATTGCCGGCGTTGCATGGGCAAGTGTGCGTAGTGGGCCATGTACCGATCGTAAGGTTGCATTGGATAGTGTGGTGACCCAAAGGCAGCGTAAGCAAAGAACGGCTGGCCGTCTGTGTTATCGATAAAAGCCAGGGTCTCGTCTACAATCAGGTCTCCAGTGTGCGTTCCGCTTCGCCAGATTTCCTCGCCATTGCGATGCAGGTCGTGCCGGCGCGGCGGGTCGCCCCAGGGTGCGCCGCCATAATTGAAGTGCGACCAGTAATCGACTACGCCACTAAGAAAACCAACGGCAACATCAAAACCTTCTGCATTGGGTCCGGGGGCCTGTGCATACTCCGCATTGGGCCGGCCATGCCCGATGTGCCACTTGCCAAACTGCCCCGTAGCATACCCGCCGGCTTTAAGCATTTCTGCGATTGTGGTTTCATCCGAATGCAGCGTGCCACTGTTGCCCACCACGCCATTGCGCTGTGGATAGCGCCCGGTAAGGATCGCTGCGCGAGATGGTGAGCAAACCGGCGCTGCAGCATAAAATTGTGTGAAGCGGATGCCGCGCTTCGCAAGGTCGTCCAGATGCGGCGTATCGAGATCAGTTGCACCGTAACTGTTGAGATCCAGTGTGCCCTGGTCGTCAGAAAGTATGAGCAGGACGTTGGGTTGATCAGTCTGGGTTTGTGATTGGCAGGAGATACTGATACAGGCTATACAAATCAGCATCCATTGCAGCCTTTTTTTACATATCCGATGTTGTCGTGTCTGGTTACTCCGAGGCGCAGAAAGCTTTTGATACATGAGGCCGTTTGCTGGGATGATCAGTAACCGTAACCTAAACGGTATCAGACGAAAAACGCCAATGAAAATGCCTGTTTTAAAATGGTATAATTTCCTGTGTGCGTACACAAAGCCATGTTCTTAACGAATGCCTGCTTGTTGTCTGTGATTGCTACGCGCCTTAAAAAGCTGCAGACGTTACCGTTGTGCCTACGTTAATCGGTCACGACAATGCGTTTAAACGATAGTCACAAAGTCGCTGAATATGATTGGCTCTATGCACCCAAATACCGTGCGGGGTAGTTTCGAACCATTACAGCAGCCCTGTAGTGACCATCGTTTAATCGTGCCGCAAACTTTGAACGGGATTTGCAAAAGCCGCTTTCAAGGTCTGGTGTCCAACGGTAAACAGGGCAACGGTAAATGTCAGTGCAATGGTCGTTAGAAAAATTCCGGGACCGATTTCAATGCGATAAGCGAAGCCTTCCAACCAGTATTGCATCGTAAGGTAGGCAATCGGGGTTGCTACAAGGGCTGCGATTAAAACCAGCCACACAAAGTCTTTGAGCAACATATGGGTGAGTGTTGCAACAGGAGCGCCCAAAACCTTTCGCAGGCCAATTTCTTTTGTACGTCGTTCAACGGCGTAGGCAGCCAGGCCAAAAAGGCCCATTGATGCGATGATTAATGCAAGGAACGTGAAGAAGCCGATTGTTTTTCCTAGGCTCTCGTCCGCATGATAAAGTTGGGCAAAACGGTCATCCAGAAACCTGAACTCAACAGGGTAGGGGGATATATCCCGCAAAGAAGCCCGCATGGATGCAAGCGTTCCCTGAAGGTCATCGGGATGAATTTTGGCTGAGAGGTAATTGACTGAAGCGGCCAGGTCTGTTTTTTCAGAAGCAAGGTAAAAAACATAGGGCCTGATCTCTGAACGCATGGAATGGGCGTGGAAATCTTCAGCAACGCCAATAATTGTCCGGGTGCTGGCAACGCGTCCCATTTTAAACTGCTTGCCAATGGCTTCTTCAGGCGTCCAGCCAAGCGTGCGGGCAGCAGACTGGTTAATGATGGCTGCAGCAACTTCGTCGGTAGATACATCGACAGAAAAATCTCGTCCTGTTGTCAGTTCGATGCCGTAAAGTTGTAAGTAGTTGTGGTCGACGGCATTCATGTATATCGGAAGCACCTCTTCAGGATTACTGCCTTCCCAGCCGCTTATTTCCGATTGCCAATCAACATAAACCGGTAATGTCGAGGAAGCCGTTACTGCTGATACGTTTGGATTTTCCAACCATGCTTCGCGCACGCGGTCGAGGCCATTGCGTAATTGGTGGTTCTCTTGCTGGATCCGTATTGTAACCACCTGTTCAAGATCGTATCCGAGGTCTTTGTTTTTGATAAAATGGAGTTGTTGATAAATTGCAAACCCGCACGCAATCAAAACCATAGAGGCTGTATACTGGCCCACGATGAGAAGGCGCTGCAGGCTGAACCGCGAATGCCTTGTGTTTAGTTTGCCTTTCAATACATCGATTGGTTTTAGGCCGGACATAAAGAAAGCCGGGTAGCTGCCTGAAACAAAGCCGACAATCACAATGAGGAGTGCACCTGCGGCAAGCAGCCTGAAATCATAGACTTGATTTGATGTAAGCGGTCTGTCGACCATACTGGCAAAGAAAGGCGTCAAAAGTTCTACGGCCAGCAACGCGAGTACAAGTGCTAATCCGGCAATAAGAATAGATTCGCTCAGGAATTGGCCGGCAATCTGGATGCGGCGAGCACCAATTGCTTTTCGTAACCCCACCTCATTTGATCTCCTGATTGATCTGGCTATGGCAAGGTTCATGTAGTTGATGCAGGCCAGTAGAATGATGACGCATCCCAGGGCTATAAAAAGGTAAATCAGTCTCTTGTCGCCTTTTACACCATTTCTGGTTTCACCATGGAAGCCGATGTCGAAATTGATGAAAGGCGCCATGTGGATATCGGAAAGCGCCTGCGTGAAGTACTGATCGCGCGATGCTGCCGGGATATCGGTATCGCCTCGGTATCGAAAGTCAAATACCAGTCCTGGCAATTTGGCTTCGAAGTCCTCAATGTCCACGCCCTCTTTTAAAGAAAAAAACGTGTGTACATTGCTGCTTCCCCAAATGTTGTTTGTAATGCTTCTTGCGAAGGAAGCGTGCGCGTAGTGTGAGGTGATGAAACCGTATTTGATACTGGCATTGACCGGCGCGTCAGGGGCAATTCCGGTCACGGTAAAGAGGCCTTCGTCGCCTACTTGCAGGACCTGGTTGAGGGCATCCTCGCCATTGAATAGTTTATTTGCTACCGTTTTAGTCAGTACAATGGCATCAGGAGAAGCCAACGCTGAGTGGACGTTTCCCTGGAGGAGGGGGATGGAAAATACATCGAAGAAATGCTTGTCGGCCCATAGGCCTTCTTCCCAATAATGCTGGTCACCCACACTTAAGAGCGCACTCCGGTTTCGAAGGCTTGTGGCGTGGTCAATATCCGGGTAGTGGTTTCTTAGGACGCCTGACAATGGGGGAGGTGTTACAGCGTACCTGTCTGTGCCGAGGTATGCGTTCCCAGGTTGATAGAGATTGACGCGATATATCTGGTCAACATTGGTGTAGAATCTGTCATAAGATGTCTCATGCTGCACGAATTGAAAGATCAGGATAATGCTTGCCATGCCGAAGGCCAGCCCAATCGTATTGATAAAGGCATATCCTTTGTTTTTGTAAAGCGTTCGCAGGGTTACTTTTAAATAATTCTTTAGCATGGCGCGCTTGTCTTTGGTCAATGCCATCAGGGGGCAGCTTTACTTTTTACAAGATATATGCCTATTCGCTAAATATGGCAATAAGGGCTAAATTGACGTTGTTTGAGTGAGGATTACTGCCTGGGATGTTCGCCAGCAGTACACAAGCTGTTCGTATTCGGACATCGAAGAGGGTACTTGTAAATATGATTGATTTTATGGAAGTAGGCCGGCTACCTGTTGCCGGCGATAACGTAGCCATCGCCACCAGGCGTCTTGAAGCTGGTATCGTTATCCGCTTCGAAACAAATACTTTTGCGCTGTCACATACGGTGCTGGAAGGGCACCGGTTTGCTGTTATGCACATAGAAGCCGGCGGGTTACTGACATCCTGGGATATGCCGTTTGGGAAAGCAATCCGCTCAATTGCGCCGGGAGAGTATGTCTGTAATCCGGGGGTGCTTGAAGCGCTTGCCGGCCGTAGCATTGATTTTGCGTTACCTGCAGAAGCGAACTTTACCGATGAAATTCCACCCTTTGAAATCGAGGAAGCCAGGCTGGTGTCGGGCCAGCAGGTCGCGCCGGCAAAATCGGTACTCCACTTTGACGGCTTCGATCGGGGAAAGCGTGGGGCAGGGACGCGGAACCACGTAGCCATTGTCGGCGCATCTTCGCGCACGGCAGGATTTGTGCGCCGGCTTGCTGCACACTGTAACCCACGCGCAAGCGGTTTTGACAATGTTGATGGGGTAGTGCCCGTTGCGCACACAGAGGGAGAAGATGCAGTACAGCACAACAGGATGCTTGTGCTGCGTACCCTGGCCGGCTTTATGGTGCACCCCAATGTGGGTGCCGTATTGGTCATTGATCACGCAGCTGCCGGGATAAAGAGCGAAGACCTGCAAGCATACCTTGCTGCACAGCACTATCCGGTTGATGCAGATGCTGTTCGATACATGACCCTGGAGGGGGCGTATGCCGTACACTTTGATCAGGCTGTTGCTCAGGTAGACACGCTGCTTGGTATCGCGAATAAAACCGGACGTACACAACTCCCTGCAAACAAACTCAAAATAGCATTGCAGTGCGGTGGTTCAGATGCGTTTTCGGGGATTTCAGGAAATCCTTTGGCTGGCTGGGTTGCGCGGGAAATTGTCGCGCAGGGGGGCGGCGCAAACCTGGCTGAAACCGATGAGCTCATTGGTGCGGAGTCGTATGTGCTCAAGAACGTGAAGTCGCCCGATGTTGCCAAACACTTTTTATCCGTCGTAAACCGGTTCCAGGAGCGTGCAGCCAGGCACGGCAGTTCTGCCGCCGGTAATCCCTCTGGCGGGAATAAATTCAGGGGACTTTACAACATCTATTTGAAATCGCTCGGCGCAGCCATGAAGCGAGACCCTGCGGTCCGATTGGATGCGGTCATTGAATATGGGGAATTGATGGAGTCGCCCGGATTTTACTTTATGGATAGCCCGGGCAACGACCTTGAAAGCATTGCCGGCCAGGTAGCTGCCGGCTGCAACATGATTTTCTTCGTAACCGGCAACGGATCCATTACCAATTTTCCGTTTGTGCCTACCCTCAAAGTGGTGACCACCACAGCGCGCTACAAACACCTTACTGCGGATATGGATGTCAATGCAGGCGAGTACCTGGACGGCCTGTCGATGGATACACTGGGCAGCAAGATGCTTGCTGAAACGCTCCGGGTTGCCAGCGGAGCGCAGAGTGTTGGCGAAAAGGCAGGCCACGCACAGGTGCAGCTCTGGCGCAACTGGCGGTTGAATCTGGCAGAGCAGGCGCCAGTGGTAGATGCCGGCGCAACTGATTATCCCGGTATACCTATTCCCATTGATATATCCGATGCACCAGCGGTGAACCTGGCGTCGTCGCCGGCTTCAGTCGGACTCGTGTTGCCAACAAGTCTATGCTCCGGGCAAATCAGTGAAATGGCTACAGCAAAACTCAATGCGATGGGCATAGGTAGGTCCATTGATGTAGAACGGTTTGTCAGCGTTGTGCATACCGAAGGGTGTGGCGCTTCGAGTGGCGCATCAGAAAAACTGTTTCTTCGGACCATTTGTGGTCACCTGATGCATCCCGCCATCAAACATGCGCTCTTGCTCGAGCACGGATGTGAGAAAACCCACAACGATTACTTTCGAAATTATCTGGAGGCAGAAGGTGTTGACACCACACGTTATGGCTGGGCAAGCATTCAGCAAGATGGTGGCATTGCGCCAGTACTGGAAAAGATAACAGGCTGGTTTGGTGAGCGTCAAGTTAGGGAGAATGCTTCGTCGACGGGTAAAGCTGCATCGGTAGGCATCCTGGTTGCACAAAATCTATCTGATGCACTTGTAGACGTGTTGGGCAGGTTGACAAAAGGTGTCGTAAAGGCAAACGGGACCATTGTCGTGCCGCATGCTGCGGTTGAAGCCGGCTATGTGCAGCACCCACTACTTCAGCAACTCAGACTCGCAGCAGACATTGCTCCTACCATTCATTATGGGCAGCGCATTTTGCGGCCGGGCTTCCACGCCATGGCAGCTCCAACCTGGCATGAACAGGAATTGCTGGCAGGGCTGGGTGCGACTGGGGTTGATGTCATACTCGTAATCTCAGACGCTTTTGCTGTGCCCGCCCATCCGTTTATCCCCGTATTACAACTGGGTACTGCAGACGGACCACACGCAGATTGGTGGCCGGCAGGGTCAAATACTTTTGAGGCGTTGTTGAACCTGATCGAACAAACTCTGACAAAAACATACCTGCCTAAAAGCACAGCAGCGCAGCATGTTGATTTTCAGATTTCAAGAGGCTGGCGCGGTATTTCGCTTTAGTCAGCGTGGTATGCGAGACAAAGTTGTGCAATATGTGCAGAATTTGTTAGTTTCTTATATGGCTCCGGCAAAGCGCGTGGCTTCGATCAAGTAGCCTTTTCTTCTAAAACCATTATCCATACCAGAAGTAGATTTTCATGAAACAGACACCTGAAAACAGACGCGAATTTCTGAAAAAAGCCGGTGCTGCTGCCGCCGGGTTAACTGTGCTGCCAGGGTTGACATCACTTACGCCATCCAAGGAGCTCTTTAAAATATCGCTTGCCCAGTGGTCGCTAAATCCGTTACTGTTCTCCGGGAAACTGGATAACCTTGATTTTGCACGCGACGCAAAGAAGCACGGGATTGAAGCTGTTGAGTACGTGAACCAGTTCTTCAAAGACAAAGCGGAAGACGCAGCCTACATCCGCGAAATGAAGAATCGTGCAGATGGGGAGGGTGTAAAGAGCGTGCTCATTATGTGTGATGGCGAAGGCAAACTGGGTGCACCCGACAAGGCGGAGCGCATGGAAGCCGTAGACAACCACAAAAAGTGGGTGCGTGCAGCCAAAACACTGGGCTGCCACATGATCCGCGTTAACGGATTCAGCATGGGCGGCTTTGGGGAGAAAGGAGACTACGACGAAGAAATGAAACTGGTAGCAGACGGCCTGCGCCGGCTCTGTGAGTTTGCCGATGATTTTGATATGAATGTCACCATCGAAAACCATGGTGGCAATTCAAGCCATGGCAAATGGCTGAGCGGTGTGATGAAGCTGGCTGAC
>JBCCIM010000250.1 GCA_039111535.1 Bacteroidota bacterium
AAGCCGGCAAAGGATGCACCGAGCAACAGCTCACACCTGCCACTTTTGGTTTGCAGGAAAATCCGCTAAGCAGCATCAAAGGAGACTCAGCTGCAGAAAATGCCGGTTTACTGCTCGGCGTGCTGGAAGGCAATGCCGGCCCGCACCGCGATATTGTGTTGATGAACGCTGCGCTCGGACTCTGGACAACCGGCCGGTTTAATGGCCTCGAAGACAGCTACCAGGCTGCCCGGATCAGTATCGACTCCGGACAAGCTCGCCACGCCCTCACACGCCTTGTTGAAGCCTCACAAAAAGCCCCCAAAGCCTGATCAATGAGTATTCTGGACAACATTGTTGCTGATACGCGGGCCCTGGTGGCCTCACAAAAAACCCGCGTATCCATTGGCGCACTCCAGCGCAGCCCGCTCTACAATCCGCCACGGATAGATTTTGAGCAGGCTTTGCGGGCAACAGGACTTTCAGTTATCGCTGAAATCAAAAAAGCCTCGCCCTCCAAAGGCGTGATTCGGGCTGATTTCAACCCTACACGCATTGCTGCGCAATACACAGCCGGTGGCGCAAGCGCTATTTCGGTATTAACCGAACCGCTACATTTTCAGGGCAGCTTGCAATACCTGGCAGACGTACGCGAGACCACAAAACGCCCGCTCCTGCGCAAAGACTTTATCATCGACACCTACCAGTTGGAAGAAGCCCGGGCACACGGTGCTGATGCTGTGCTGCTCATTGCCGCTATTCTCGACAAAAAACAGCTTTATGACCTACACAAAGCAGCCCATGAGCTGAATCTGGCCTGTCTTGTGGAGGTGTACGACGCGGCTGAAATGGACCGTATTGACTTTGACCAGGTGCGCATCCTCGGCGTCAACAACCGCGATCTGCATACGTTCAGCGTAAACCTGCAACACTCAGTTGATGTGTTTACCAATGCACCAGCAGAAGTTATCAAGGTGTCGGAAAGTGGCATACACACGGTTGACGATCTTGCTTATCTGCAAACAAATGGAAGTGATGCCGTACTGATTGGCGAGACGTTTATGCGGGCAGATGACCCTGGACAAAAACTCGCAGCGATGCAACTGGAATTATCAGAAAAAGTAGCGGCAAACCCATGAGCCATACAAAAATCAAAATTTGCGGGATCACCTCGCTGGCTGATGCGCGGTACTGCGCCGGCGCTGGCGTTGACTATCTCGGATTCATCCAATACCCGGAAAGCCCCCGGTATATTCCAGCATCTGAAGCCAAAGCCATCATAGAGTGGCTCTACGGCCCGGAAACAGTTGGTGTATTTGTCAACGAAAGCGCCGAGACCGTAAATCGTGTTGTTGCGGAGACCGACTTCGACGTTGCCCAAATTCACGGTCAAATGCTACCCGATGAAATTGCCCGAATCTCCTGCAAAACCATAATGGCATTGGCCGTTACGGAGGAAACTACGGAGGCTGCCTTACGCGGCCAGTTGGCAACTTACGAAGATGCCGTCGACTATTTCCTGCTCGACACAGCAAAAGCCGGCCTCTATGGCGGCACCGGTGCAACCTTCAATTGGGACATTGCCCGCAACCTGACCGCAGAATACCCTTTGTTTATAGCCGGCGGACTCGGCCCCGATAATATCGCAGAAGTCATTACCACCCTCTCCCCCTTTGCCATCGATCTATCAAGCAGCGTTGAATCCAGTCCCGGTGAAAAAGACTTTGATAAACTGGGTGAACTGTTCGACGTTTACGATGCATTTAGAGCACCAGAAAGTGAATAACCCTATGTCAGATACTGCACTCCTGGAAGAAACCTATGCTGCCCCCGACAGCCTCGGCCATTTTGGCCCATATGGGGGCACGTTTGTACCCGAAATCCTCATACCAGCCATTGAGCAGCTCAAGGCAGCTTACGCAGCATCAACCACCGATGCGGCATTTCAGGCTGAGTTTGAAGCCTTGCTCACCGATTACGTGGGCCGGCCAACGCCCTTGACCTATGCCAACAGGCTGACCGATCACTTTGGCGGCCCCAAGCTCTACCTGAAGCGCGAAGACCTTTGCCACACAGGCGCCCACAAAATCAACAACACCATCGGGCAAATATTGCTTGCGCGTCAGATGGGCAAAACGCGGATTATCGCAGAGACCGGCGCCGGGCAGCACGGTGTAGCAACGGCAACCGTTTGCGCCAAGTTTGGGATGGAATGCATCGTTTACATGGGTGCAGAAGACACAGAGCGACAACTGCTCAACGTGCGCAGAATGCAATTGCTTGGCGCTGAAGTGCGCCCGGTTACCAGCGGCAGCCAAACCCTCAAAGATGCCACCAACGAAGCCATTCGCGACTGGGTAACCAACGTCGAAGACACCTTCTACATTATTGGCTCAGTGGTTGGCCCACATCCATACCCGATGATGGTGCGCAATTTCCACCGCATCATCGGTGATGAGACAAAAAAGCAGTTACTTGCTGTTGAGGGCCGGGAGCTTCCCGATGCTGTGATTGCCTGTGTAGGCGGCGGCTCCAATGCAATGGGCATCTTTTACCCTTTTATCAACAACCCGTCTGTTGCCTTGCATGGTGCAGAGGCAGCGGGTGAAGGCCTCAATGGGCGGCACGCAGCAACCCTGACAAAAGGCAGTCGCGGTATTTTGCATGGCGCCATGAGCTATTTGCTACAAGATGATGATGGGCAAATCGAGCTTGCGCATTCAATTTCAGCCGGCCTCGATTACCCCGGTGTTGGCCCCGAACACGCCTACCTAAAAGACTTGAACCGGGTCACGTATCACCCGGTCACCGACGCAGAGGCCATGGAAGGCGTAAAACTGCTTTCTACCACAGAAGGCATCATCCCGGCCCTGGAAACAGCCCATGCGCTCGCATGCATAAAACCTGTAATCTCAACCCTGCCCAAAGACGCTGTCGTTGTGCTCAATTGTTCAGGACGTGGCGACAAAGACATGGGGACCATTTCTAGCCAGCTATTTAACGCTTAATCGAGGAAGGAGCCATCAAAGAAAACAGAATCAAATCGCACCTGGCACAACTGAAGGCGCGCAACGAAAAAGCGATGGGAATTTTTGTCACGAATGGATTCCCGGAACGCCATGCTACAGGCGCCATCCTCGAAACCATCGATGCAGCCGGGGCCGACTTTATCGAACTTGGGATGCCATTCAGCGATCCGCTAGCTGAAGGTCTGCCGATCCAGCAGTCTAGCGAACAGGCGTTGCGAAATGGCGTTACCATGAAAGACGCGTTCAAAACAGTAGAAACCTTCCGCAAAAAGAGCGATACGCCCCTGCTCCTGATGGGCTATTTAAACCCGGTTTACCGCTACGGCGTGAGCAACTTTTGTAAAGATGCACACTCTTCAGGTGTAGATGGGCTTATTCTCCCGGATCTTCCGCCCGAAGAGAGCAATTTGATTCGGGAGGCCGCTGCTGCCCACAATTTGAACCTGGTATTCCTGATTGCGCCAAATACACCCGACGACCGCATTACGCAAACCGATGCCCTGTCATCAGCCTTTGTGTACGCTGTTTCAATGACTGGCCTCACGGGTACCGCTATCAACGGAATGGACGCCGTATCCACCTACCTGCAACGGGCGCGTACCCTGGTAAAAGAAAATCCGCTTATGGTTGGCTTTGGCATCAAATCATTTGACGATGCCATGCGTTTGAGCGAGCACACGGATGGTTTTATCGTTGGTTCTGCCGTTATCAAGCTGCTGGAAAAACTCTGGCAAGATACTACGCTTACCGACGAAGCCCGACTGACCCAGCTTCGCGCCTTCGTGCAACAGTTGAAGTACGGCACTAAAGATGCTTCCGTACCAGCATAACTCTAGATACCCGCATACATGAATCGACTGTCTTTGAGTACTGAACCCACCCACCTGGTTTCTCGGCAGATGAAATCTTTTTGGACCCTTGTAGCTGCCCTCAGCCTGTTTGTCATCGCCGGCTGCTCTGGCAACGCTGATTACCGCCCGCGTGCTGTTGGCCCGGAAGGTATTGTCACCGTTGTCATCGACTCAACACAATGGAATGGTGTTGTTGGCGAGGCTATCCGCGAAACGCTTGGCGGCTACATTCAAACGTTACCGGTACCCGAACCAGCGTTTAAGCTTCAGCCTGCTGCCCTGACCTCCATGCAAGCCCTGGAAGTTGTCAAAAAACAGAAAAACGTGGTGATCGCTGCACCACTTGATGACAGCAGCAACACAGTATCCCAGTTTCTATCGAGCCGGCTGGATGAATCAGTCAAGGAGATGATTGCATCCGGATTGCCGGCCATTATCCCGCGCCCCAACCTCTGGAGAAAAGATCAAATGGTGGTCTACCTCACAGCGCAGACCCCGGATGAACTGGCTGCTTCCATTTACGAGAAATCCGACGACCTGCTTTACACATATAACAACATCACCCGGGAGCGTACCGAGGTTGAGATGTTCAAAAAAGGCAGGCAGGCAAATATCGAAGAAAACCTGTTGGAAAAACACGGCTTTGCTGTAAATGCACAGCACGACTATTTTGTGGCCGTAGACACAACCAATTTTGTGTGGCTTCGCCGTGTCATTTCAACTGAAACCTGGCGCAGCCTTTTTATCTATTTCGAAGACAACGCCAACCCCGGCGACCTGTCAGCCGACTGGGTCTACGCAACGCGCGACTCCCTTACCAAACAGTACGTTCAGGGCACGATGAACGGCTACGTCGAAATTGACCGCCGACGCAACCTGCGCACAGAAAACATCAATTTCCTCGACCGATACGGCTTTGAAACCCGCGGCCTGTGGCATATGGTCATTGAAGATGGTGGCCAGGTACTCCCTGCCGGCATGGGTGGTGCATTTGTGACCTATGCCTTTTACGATGAAGACAGTGGTCGTAACTACTTAATAGACGGGATGGTGTTTGCACCCAACTATCCTAAACGCGAGTTTTTACGACAGCTCGAAGTTATTGCCCATACCTTTAGATCCCAGCAGGAGTTGGATGAGACCACAGAGCTTGCCCAAAGCGAGTAACCTCGGTACCGCGGTCCACCCCGCACCTGCTTTACATCAAACCTTTATTCTGACCACGCTGACATTCAGCACATACCCAAACACTTAAACAAGAGCAGCAACCTTTGCCCGCCATGCAAACGCAAAACGATTCCTCCCTTCTGGAAGCAACAGACGACAAAAAACAAGTGTTACGACTCGGCCTCCCAAAAGGCAGCCTGCAAGAAGCTACATTCGAGCTTCTTAGCCGTGCCAGCTACCATTTTAGTGTCCGGCACCGCTCCTACCTGCCGTCTATTGATGATGAAGAATTATCGGCCATGCTTGTGCGCGCGCAAGAAATGGCACGATATGTAGAAGACGGCGTGTTCGACGTTGGCATTACGGGCAAAGACTGGGTCATCGAAACAGACGCAGACATTGTGCCAGTAGCAGACCTCATTTATTCCAAAAGCAGCATGCGCCCAGTCCGCTGGGTGCTTGCCGCACCGGAGAATGGCGATATCAATTCTGTGAAAGACCTTGAAGGAAAGCGCATTGCTACAGAAGTTGTGAACATCACCCGCAAGTGGCTCGACAAACACGGTGTAACCGCTGATGTCGAGTTCTCCTGGGGAGCAACGGAAGTGAAATGCCCTGAGCTGGTTGATGCCATCGTTGAAGTAACGGAGACCGGGGCTTCCCTGCGGGCCAACAAACTCAAGATTGTAGAGGTGTTGATGGAGTCGAATACGCAGCTTATCGCCAATAAAGCAGCGTGGAATGACCCATGGAAGCGGCAAAAGATTGAAAAAATTGCTATGCTGATGGAAGGCGCTATTCGGGCTGAAGGCCGTGTGGTCCTAAAAATGAATGCCCGCCGGGAAAGTGTTGACAATATTGTCAAGTGTTTGCCGGCCCTACGCATGCCAACCATTGCCCCCCTTGCCTTTGGCGAGGAATGGGTTGCTATCGAAACGGTAGTGGAAGAACGCAAAGTCCGCGATCTGATCCCCGAACTCAAACGCGCCGGCGCTGAAGGCATCATTGAGTACGAACTTAACAAGATAATTCCTTAATGCACGGTTTATGGGCTAACCTTTTCAAAGGCAGTGGCCCCAAAGAAGACACACGCAAACTTCTACAGCATACCAAGATTTTTGCCAGGCTATCCAATCGAGAATTGGACAGCATCGATCGGATTATGTATCGCCGCTACTATGAAGCAGGGGAAACTGTTTTTCAACAGGGCGACCCCGGCATTGGCATGTACATCATCCAGTTTGGCAACATCTCTATTGTTCAAATGCCGGCCGAGCATGAGCTTGCAGAACTGCACGCCGGCGACTTCTTCGGCGAAATTGCCCTCCTAAACGAGACCCCGCGCTCAGCTGCAGCTGTAGCAAAAACAGACTGTACCCTGCTCTGTGTCAGTCAGCCTGATTTGTTGGGCCTCTTCAAACGCAATCCCAAGCTGGCCTACAAAGTGCTCCTCCCACTGTCGCAAATCACCGGACAACGCGTAATCCAGCTTGACCACGACGTCCTCACGCTGCACCAACGCATCGAGGCGCTATCTGCCCAGGCTGATAGGACAGAAGCTGAAGGCGTAAGTGGTGGCTGACATGCAACAGAATACGTCGTGGGGTAGAATTGCTGTTTTCCTGCTGATTGGTTTCAGCATTATGTTTATGCTGTATCAGCTGTCCGATATCCTGAAGCTGGTCGTTATCTCTGCCCTCCTGGCCTACCTGTTTGATCCATTTGCCACCTCGCTTGAAGCATACGGCTTCTCACGCCTCATGGCTACGCTTGCCATTTTTGCAGCCTGTACCGTTGTGCTTGGGCTGCTTTCCTTTTTTGTAGTGCCCATTGCGATTCAGCAGTTTGGCATGCTCAAAACCGGAGAACTCATTCAGCAAATCGACTTGCTCGTGGCTGATCTGCAAATGCGACTGGAAGGCCCATTGAGTAGTATTGGTGTACAGGATCTTGATTTGAAGTCTTCTTTTCAGTCGAATGTAACAGGCTTCCTCAACGACTCTATTAACTATTTCCCAAGCCTGCTTTCCACCATCGGCAACCTGGTCCTCATTCCCTTCCTCATGTTTTTCTTTATCAAAGATGCGCGGACCATGAAAAAGGGATTTATCGATATTGTGCCAAACCGGTACTTCGAGTTTTCCCTGAACGTACTCCAGAAAATGGATGCGCAGCTCGGCAATTATCTTCGCGGTCAGTTCCTGGTTGCTGCAATCATTGGGTCGCTGGCCACACTGATCCTGTGGTTTTTGAATGTTGACTTCTTCATGGTGATTGGCCCCCTTGCCGGCCTCGCCAACATGATTCCCTACGTTGGCCCTGTCGCCGGCGGCTTGCTGGCGATCATCGTTTCCGTGGTAACCACTGGTTCATTCGAAACGATACCCGGGATTGTCATCGCATTTGCGCTCATTCAAACGCTCGACAATACCCTGCTGCAGCCTTTGATTCTCTCAAGAAACGTTGAACTACACCCCATGCTCATCCTGCTTGCTATTCTAGTGGGCGGCAAGCTCTTTGGTGTAGTCGGGCTCCTGCTGGCTGTACCTTTTACGGCTATTGTTAAGGTGATCGTTGTCGAAACGTTTATTAACCTCCGCCGCTACCACATATGAACGCGCTCCGACAAGGCCTATACACCACCTGCTTGTTTTTTGCTTTGTTGCTTGGCAACGCGTGCAGCAAC
>JBCCIM010000251.1 GCA_039111535.1 Bacteroidota bacterium
GACGATGAACGCGACCATCCCGATCATCAACAGATTTTCATTGTCATAAACGACGATCCGCTGTACTTGGGAAAACAGCTTGATATTACCCGAACGTATGGGTGAATCCGTTTCCCACACCGTGCTTGGTGTTCCAGAGGGCGCCAGTTCCATGACCGTTAACATGCCAGCAGCAAATCCCTGGCAATCACAAATCACCACAAGGTTGCTCTCGGAATCAAAAGCAGCTTCGCGGATAAATCTCCGCTCGTCTACAGTATAGAAATTTGGAATAACGCCCGGTTGCCACATCACGAGGCGCAGACCATCATTGAGCAACACCCTTCTCTGGGTAGGATGTAGCGCCCGTACCGTATAGTTTCCGCTAATCTGGTTAAACGGATATGCAAGAAACAAAGTGTCAGAGGCGATGCTGCGCCGGCCCGCGTAGTGCGATTTTACGCGATACAGCAGGGTATCCAGCGACACAGCAATGTCATTGTCCTCATAAACCATTGTATTGGGGTCAACGGTGTCAAAATCGGTAAAGACGCTATCCAGATTTACCCCACGCTCGATCACAAAGCCTTCTTCAAAACTGCTGTTGTCTTCCCAGAAAAATGTGACCCTGCCCGGTGTGCTGCTTTCATAGCGGAATTCGGTTGCAGGCGAAGGTATGTTTTGGCCGAGGAAATAGTCTGGATCTCTCGGGTTTTGCCGGATGGGCTCTACTGGTCCTTCACAGCCCAGCCATAAGAAACAAGCCAGCATAAAATAATAGGCTGTCGTATTGCCGAAGTGGGTATGGGACAAATCGATTTTCATATTACACATTGCAAGCATGAAGTCGGCGGAAGTGCGAAAAGCCATGTTGAATTGCCTCATCGCCAGGAATATGTGAGCGTCATGCCAGCGCCGGCGGCATTCCAGTGGCCCCGGGCTGAAAAACTGGCGTCGCCAGGTTCTTGCAATACCATCTGATCGTGCCGCGCATGAAAAATCATGGCATCAACGATGTTGTACACATAAAATCCAACCATACCGATGATCAGCCCATTCCTTATGTCATTCAGCAGATTAGCCCGGTTGAATTTTTTTACAGTATCGTCCCATAGCGCCAGGGCTTCCACTTCGATCTGCTCGAGGACGTATGCATCAAAAGTCTCCTGGTAATCTTTAGCGGCTGAATCATAGAGCAGATTGGACGCAGCAAGAGCGGCGCCCCCTGCGACCATTATGCCGATAAAGGCATTGCCTTTGCCAATGGCGCCATCTCTGCGCTGCCCCCAGCCTGGTATGAGCACAGACCTGAAAGACTCGCGATAGTCTACAACGTCTGACCTGAAATCATAGGTCACAACAGCGCTATTTCTGACGGAAAGGTCAAAAGGCAGCCGCTCACCATTTCCATATTGAACCTGGCCGAGATAAAAGCCCTTGGGGACCCGGGCGGGTGTATCGCCTAAATCTGTCGCAAGAAACTGGAGGGTATCATTCAAAATTACGCGGGCATCAGGGGGCAAGTTTTCAATGGCAAACCTGCCAAATTCTGACTGCAAGGTAGCTTCGATAACATTTGCTGTTCCGGCGGAAAGGAAGACATTTTGTTGCCACGCATCAAATGTCTCTGTGATCACTTCCAGGGTGCGTTCTCCCGCTGGCACAACCAGGCCTGTTTGTGGAGTAGAGCCCAGCAGTTCGCCATCCAAATACAGCTTCCCGGGAGGGAATGCATTTACATCCAACGTGGCTGTTGGAGCCGGATAGTTTGTGTTGTTGTTGTTGAACGCAGCCATATGCTGCTTAATCGGCGCGGCAACAGGTGCAGACACAGGCTGCTTCGTCAAGCCCACACTGCCGTATGCGCCGGCACTACCGAACCCTGATTGCATGACCCGAGAGCGCAGAAAAACTGCCCCATCTGACATGGCCGGAATCACCCGATTCAAGTAATCCGACAGTTCTCGAATATCAACTAGCGCATCTGCATTCTGGTCTGCAGCCTGATGAAATAGCCCCTCGACAAGTCCGAGTGCAAGAATGGAGTGCATCTGGCCATTGATGGTGTGCTTTACCCGGCGTTTGGTACTTGTTGAGAAAATAAACCGGGGTGGCGCCTGACCTGTGTAGGGGTATGGTGATTGCGTTTCTGCATACGCCCTATAGCCGGCTTGTGAACCGCCGACCTGATTATCTACAATCAACAGGATGGGGCCTGTGCCACTCTGGGAAAACCATGCGTTCAGAATAGCAAACGAAATGCCTTTAGATCCAATGGTAGGGTATGTCCGGTCGGGTGAAAGCCACGCCATGAGGTAGGATAGCGTTTCTTCATTGTCAAGGTCTTTGTTAGTCACCTGCGTGTCAAAAACATCGCCAGCAAAATAAATGATTGTACAGACATTGGCAGATTGCCCTGCGACGGATTCGAGTGTATTGAACAAAGACTCGTGCCGTGCCCTGCGGTTTGTGAGTACATCTACATTGTTTGCCGGTAACCACTGTTTGAAATACGATTCAAGCAAGGCTATATCATCGGATACGTTATGGTCGTGCCTGTTTGGCAAATCCACACCAACAAGAATGGCCCGATAAGATGTACAGGCAGAAGATGGGTCAGTAGCTGTTGATACGTTTGGTGATGCATTTGCAACATGCACTAGCAGTAACAAAAAGAAGCAGATCCTGCAGAAGGAGAGAAGAAGGGGCATAGCTGTCCCAGAATTAATATTGAGATGCATTATGTTGGTATTCGCCACAGGTTAGTGTTATTGCGGCAACTTTTGGAATTGCTGTTGTTCAGTGATGTGAAAGGAACGCTTAAACGACCTGATTGGCGGTTGAATTTGTGTTTTCGTATTTCCGTGCTTTGGTATTTCTGTTGTACGAATGCCCTCTTAGAGCAACGCGGTATGCTGGTGATGATTTGCTAGAGCGTTTTCTGTTCAAAAGTTGTGTTTAACCCATTGTATCGCTTTCGAGGAGTACGTTGTCTTTGCCAAAGATTTTTGAAATGCCCTGCATTAAGTCGGGTGTAGGTTCTACGACGTATTTCCGGCTGTGAATGCGTTGCACGCCGCCGGGGATATCTTTGCCCGTGACATCAAAGTAGAGTTTGCAGTTGCCTCTGTTGGCATCGCACAGGTCGCGGAATTTTTGGATTTCGCTTACTTCCATGTGCTGCACATCCACGCGTAGCACAATGCCTTTAATCAATTCGCGGACCTTCCACATGGGGAGGATTTCCACAACTTTGATTTTAACCCCGCCACCACGGATGTCCGTATTGCCTTTTACAAAGACTATTTCATCCTGCTTGAGGTATTGCTGGTACCGGTCGTATTCGTTGGCAAAGCAAATAATTTCTCCCTGGCCGGTAAAGTCCTCGATAGAGGCAAAGACAATCGGCTTTCCAGTTCGGGTTGTGCGGTGCTGAATTTCTGTGATGATGCCGCAGAAAGTGTGTATGGGACCTTGCTGTCGGTAGCTGCCGGCGCCATCTCCTGAGTGTGCCAGCGCCTGCTCAACGGACTTGCTGATGCCTTCGATGTCGCCAAGGCTTGCAGAGGAAAAGGCCCGTGCTTCAGCGGCATACGTTTCAAGGGGATGCCCCGAGACGTAGAAACCGAGTAATTCCCGTTCACTTTTTAGCTTTTGTGAGGTTGGCCATGGATCAACCATAGGGAGGTTGGGCTCAGCCTGGAATCCGGTGCCGGTTGCGTCGCCAAAAAGGGAGCTTTGGCCGGCTGCTTCGTCTGCCTGGATTTTTTGTGCATACCGAACTGCATGTCCTACAGTCTCGAACAACTGCGCGCGATGTCCTTCCAATTCATCCAGCGCACCTGATGCAGCGAGGCATTCGAGGGCTTTTTTGCCAACTTGTCGTAAGTCCAGCGACTTCGCCATACTGAAAAGTGTGGAGAAGTTGCCTTTGGTGCTCCGCGTTTCGATGATCGATTCAATTGCAGCAAGGCCGGCGCCTTTTATGGCGCCCATGCCCATGCGGATTTTGCCGTCCTCTACGTTGAAGTAAGCTTTACTTTTGTTTACCGATGGCGGGAGTACCGGGATATCAAGCCGGCGCGCCTCTTCCAGGATAATCGACAGCTTTTTGGTATCGCCCATCTCATTCGTCATCGCAGCCGCCATGTACTCGGGTGGATAGTTTGCTTTGAGGTAGGCCGTATGGTATGCTACGAGCGAGTAAGCAGCAGAGTGACTCTTGTTAAAGCCATAGCCGGCAAACTTCGCCATCATATCAAACACTTCGTTAGCCACTTTCTCATCCACGTCCCGCTCACCCGCCCCTGCGACAAAGATGATGCGCTGCTTGTCCATTTCGGACTGCTTTTTCTTACCCATCGCACGCCGGAGCAAGTCAGCTTGGCCAAGCGAGTAGCCACCCATTTCCTGTGCCATCTGCATCACCTGCTCCTGGTATATCGGAATACCGTAGGTTGGTTGCAGGATGCCTTCCAGGATCGGGTGGGGATACGATACGGTCTCTCTGCCGTGTTTACGGTCGATGTAATTCGGGATCAGGTCCATCGGACCCGGGCGGTAGAGCGCGTTCATCGCAATGAGGTCGTTGATGCTGGTCGGCTGTAGCTTCCGCATCCACTCGCGCATGCCTTCGGATTCAAACTGGAACACCGCAACCGTATCACCGCGCTGGAAAAGCTCATACGTCTTTTCATCGTCGAGCGTCAGGGTGTCGACATCAATTTCGATGTCACGATTTTCTTTGATGAGGCGGAGGGCATCGTCAATAATGGTGAGGGTTTTGAGCCCGAGGAAGTCCATTTTGAGCAGGCCAAATTCCTCAACCCACTTGCCGTCGTACTGGGTAGTTACAACCTCATCGCCTTTACTTTTTGCTACAGAGATGGGCACGTAGTCGCTTACCGTGCCGGGGGCAATGATGACGCCGGCTGCGTGAACCCCGGTGTGCCGCGCAGAGCCTTCGAGTACCTGCGCATAGTGCATCAGGTTACGGATCTGCGGGTTCGGGTCTTTTTGTAGTTTTTTGAATTCGGGTACGGTGTTGAAGGCCAGGTCCAGGTCTACTTTGGGGCCTTCAGGGATAAGCTTAGCGATACGGTCTGCTTCGGACAGCGGGACCCCCAGCACGCGGGATACGTCTCGGATAACAGAGCGGGCGCCCATGGTACCAAAGGTGATGATCTGGCATACATTTTCGCGTCCGTATTTCTGGACCACATAATCAATGACCTTGCCGCGGCCGCGGTCATCAAAGTCGATGTCGATATCCGGCATCGAGACGCGTTCCGGGTTCAGGAAGCGCTCAAAAAGCAGGTCGTATTCCAGCGGATCGATGTTCGTGATACCCAGGCAAAATGCAACCGCACTACCAGCAGCTGATCCACGGCCCGGCCCTACGCTAACGCCAAGGTCGCGTGCTGCTGTTGTAAAGTCCTGTACGATGAGGAAGTAGCCGGCATAGCCCATCGTTTTGATAATGCCGAGTTCATGGTTGATACGGTCAACCACGGTTTGCGTCACTTCTTTGTACCTGACTTTGGCACGCTCAAAAACCATGTGCTTCAGGTAGGCGTCCATGTCGTTGTTAAACGACTCTGGGATGGGGTAATGCGGCATAAGCAGCGTTCCCATCGGCAGCTCAAAATTACACTTGTCAACAATTTCGCGGGTAGTGTCGAGGATGGCATCGCGGACAACCGCATCGAGCATGCTAAACGACGCCTGCATTTCTTCGGTGCTCTTGAGGTAGAACTGGTCGTTCTCAAATCGCATCCGGTTGGGGTCGTTGAGGTCTTTGCCCGTCTGGAGACAAAGCAGTACATCCTGCGCCGCAGCGTCGTCTTTCTCGACGTAGTGGACGTCGTTGGTTGCAATGACTTTGACGTTGTACTCAGAGGCCCATCTGAAGAGGACGGCGTTACACTTTTTCTGGTCTTCTATGCCATGGTCCTGGATTTCGATGTAATAGTCGTCGCCAAAAACATCGACATACCATTCAAAAATTTTGCGGGCTTCTTCTTCGGTTTTTTTGAGGATGTTTTGTAGTACCTCACCTTGAAGGCAGCACGTGGTAGCGATGAGGCCTTCGCTGTGGGCTTTGAGGATTTCTTTGTCGAGACGCGGTTTGTAGTAGTAGCCGTCGGAATAGGAGAGAGAGGAGAGCTTGATGAGGTTGCGGTAGCCGGCTTCGTTTTTTGCCAGCAACACCTGGTGGTAACGCGTGCGGTCAGATTTGTCGCCCATGCCACTGGGGGTGACGTAAAATTCGCAGCCGATAATGGGTTGGACGCCGGCCTTTTTTGCGGAGGTGAAAAACTCAGGGACGCCAAAAAGATTCCCGTGATCCGTTATTGCAAGTGCTGCCTGCCCCATTTCTGAAGCTTTGGCAACAAGTTTTTTGATGCGTGCAGCTCCGTCGAGCAGTGAGTATTGGGTATGGCAGTGAAGGTGGCTAAAATCACACATGGCCTAACAACTTCGCGGGTTTCAAAATGTGGTTTTGCACAACCGGCGCAAGGCACCGGGGTACGGGAAATGGCGCTATCAGCGATCCGACAGAAAAAGAAAGGAAAGTATCCGCCCAACTTTGGGTATGTCGGATACAATCAAAGTGCCAACCTGGTAAATTGTTGCGTGGGAAAAAAGGATTACACAGCAATCACACATATGCGGGCAAATCAAGGAAAGGAAAAATCAGATTCGGGTCAATGGATGTGGATAATTGGTGGACTGAAAGTGGGGGTTCACCCTGATGTTTTGCAAAAAAGTGACATAAAGCGGCGTTTAAAACGGAAATTTTAGATGTTTACCGGAACTGTCTGAAGTCACCAACGTGTCAGTGAAGCTCAATTTGGGCTAGTACTGAGGCATTTGGGCTTTTCTTTTCTGCGATCAAACCCTGTTTTGATTGCGCTCGTGGAGCAAGAAAGCCCCACCTCACTTCTGATTTTCGATTCATCTCAGGGAGTTTAGGAAATGAGCAAATTCAACGACCTTAAAGGTTTTGTAGAAGAACTGGAAAAAGACTTCTCTCAGTTCTATGAGAAAGGCAATAAAGCTGCTGGCACGCGAATCCGTAAAGCCATGCAGGAACTGAAAAAGCACGCACAGGACATTCGCGTAGAAGTGCAGGAAATGAAAAAAGGGTAACTTCTACGTATACCTATTCGATAGAAAGGGCTGTACCATTCGGTATGGCCCTTTTTATTTTTTATACCCTTGTTAAATGTGTCACCATTTTCGGGTAGAGCAGTAGTGAGAAACAGGCCCTTCTTTCAACAACCTGATATTTGGGTGCCGGCAATCATTTATGTCGTCATCGGCGTGCTCCTGTGGCTATTGCCGCTGCTTCAGATCTTGCATGCAGAGTCATCTGCCGTTATTGCTTTTAGCAGTTTCTTCGTTGCCGGCCTTGCTGCGCTCTTTCGTTTTAATCGATATGGGTTAACCCAGCAGCGCTTTGCACAGTCTGGTTCGCGCCGGCAGCGGGGGGGCGGCCCTAGGCAAGGGCTGTTTACGAGGGGGAAAGCCGGTCCGTTTTCGCAGACCCTGTTCATACAACTGGCATTGCTGCTCATCCCGTGGTTAATGCTTACCACATCGCTTTTGTGGCAGGAAAACTGCAGTTATGGGCAAGGCCTGCTTTTCTATTTACTGTTTACCTTGCCAGCGGTGTGCCTGGCTGTTTCAGCCGCTTACCTGGTTA
>JBCCIM010000252.1 GCA_039111535.1 Bacteroidota bacterium
CCCCAGACGCTTTCAGTCAAATCCCTAAAGAAGGCCCCCTTGTTGTCATTGCCAACCATCCTTTTGGCGTCCTCGACGGCCTGACCATTTGCCACCTTGCTTCGCGCATGCGCGCCAACTTCCAGATCCTCACCAACAGCGTGCTCTGCCAGGACCCTGCATTGGATCCCTACCTGCTACCGGTGAGTTTCGACGAAACGCGCGAAGCCATGCACATGAACATCAACACCAAACAGGAAGCGCTCAAAACCCTGAACAGTGGAGGCGCCGTCGTCATATTCCCCGGCGGCGGTATTTCTACGGCAGTAAGCTGGCGGGGCGAAGTGACAGATCTGGAGTGGAAAAGATTTGCTGCCAAGCTGATCCAGTTGTCTCGGGCCACCGTAATTCCAATTTACTTCCATGGGCAAAACAGCCGGCTTTTTCAGTTTGTCAGTCAGTTTAGCCTCACCCTTCGGCTATCACTGCTTCTGTATGAAGTCAATCGTATGATGGGGACCACCCTCCAGCTTGAAATAGGAGACCCGTTGCCTTTTGCCAAATTGGCGCCGATTAAAGACCGACAGGCCCTCCTCGATTACTTGCGCGAACACGTATATGGCCTTGCAAAACGCCCCTGAAGTTTCTAACCCATGCATCGCTAATTTCCCAAAAGTTTTATAGGTTACCTCTTATCCCGCTTTATAGGTCTCGCCGAACCAGCTCCATGCAATATCAGAAGCTTCCCGCCCTCTTCCTCTTTCTTGTATGTGGACTCCTCAGCACGCCTGCTGCCGCACAGGACAATCTCAAAGCTGTACCCCCTACAGATCCACAATATGAGCTCGATCGCCTGAATATTGCTGAAGGGTTTGAGCTCAATCTGTTTGCTGCAGATCCGATGATCGAGAAACCCATCCAGATGACATGGGATGAGCATGGCCGGCTCTGGATTGTGGGCAGTGCCGTGTATCCGCATATGCTGCCTGGCCAGCAACCCAATGACAAAGTCTTCATTCTTGAAGACACTGACGGTGATGGGCAGGCGGATAAGTCAACAGTTTTTGCTGATGGCCTCCTAACCCCAACCGGGCTACTCATTGGGGATGGCGGCGCCTACGTTGCAAACTCCACCGAACTCCTGCACCTGCGCGACCTGGATGGTGACGGGTATGCAGAAGACCGTCGCGTCGTATTGCGCGGATTTGGTGCCGATGATACGCACCACATCATCCATTCTTTTCGCTGGGCCCCCGACGGTATGATGTACATCAACCAGTCGATTTATATTTTTAGCCACATCGAAACACCATGGGGTGTACGCCGGCTACGACAAGGCGGCATCTGGCACTTCCGGCCTGAAAACATGAAGCTGGATGTCTTTGCACGCGGATTTGTTAATCCGTGGGGGCATTCTTTTGATACCTGGGGACAGTCGTTTGCAACAGACGGAGCCTTTGGCGAGGGCATCAACCATGTTTTCCCCGAAGCAACCTTTGTGACGGCCTACAAAGCAGAACGCATTCTGCAGGGATTAAACGCCGACCAGCCCAAACACGCCGGCCTCGCCATTATTTCAGGTCGGCATATGCCCGACTCGTTACAAGGCAACATGATCTCCAATGATTTCCGGGCCAACCGCGTAAACCGCTTCGTTATTTCAGATGAAGCAGACGGCTACGTATCTACACCCGCCAGCGATTTAATCTGGTCGGACCACATCGCTTTTCGCCCGGTTGATGTGACCGTAGGCCCCGATGGCGCGCTGTATCTGGCAGACTGGTACAACCCTATCATCCAGCATGGCGAAGTTGATTTTCGTGACCCCCGACGCGACCATGTCCATGGCCGAATCTGGCGCATCACAGCCAAAGATCAACCCCTGGTTACCCCTCCGGATCTCCCCAATGCATCTGTGCCAGAACTTCTGGACATGTTAAAACTGCCCGAGCAGTGGACGCACATTCAGGCGCGCCGGCTGCTCAAGGAAAGCGGTGCAACCAAAGTGTTGCCGGCGCTGGCACAATGGTATGCGGCACTCGACAAAGCGGACGCGTCTTTTGAGCGGCTCCAGTTGGAGACCCTTTGGCTCCACCAGGCTTTTGATCATGTGAATGAAAGCCTCCTACAGCAGGTACTCCAATCTGACGATCACCGTGCACGGGCAGCCGGCGTCCGCGTCATTTATCACTGGCACGACCGCCTCTCCAACCCGCTCGCCCTGCTGACCACCGCAGTAAACGACGACGTAATGCGCGTGCGGCGGGAAGCGATCTCAGCACTGGCAAAACTTGAGCGCCCGGAAGCAGCAACTACCGCAATGCAGGCGCTCCAGTATCCGATGAACGACGAAACAGACTTTGCCCTTTGGGAAACGATGAGACAATTGGAGCCGCATTGGGCTGAGCCCCTTGCCCGAGACCCCATGTTTCTCGGTAAATCGCTGGAAACGCGTCTTTTTGCCTGGAAAGCTACCCATTCCCCCGATGCCGTACGCGCACTGCTCGACCTGTACCTTGACCACAAATTGCCTGAAGGAGAAGCAGCTGAAGTACTTGGCCTGATCGTACAATATGGCGAAGCATCGGCACTGAATGAAATCCTGAACCTGGCAATTGCCGGCACCACCATTGGCGACCAGGATCAGAAAAAGCACCTTCAAGCCCTGAAAGACGGCATTGAAACGTTTGGCAAAACGCCCACCGCCGGCACTGACAAACTGGGCAGCCTGCTTTATGCCAACGATCCAGATATCCTGAGCCTCGCGATGGAACTGGCCGGCCTTTGGCAACTCAAAGACACAGCCGAGCAACTGCTGACCATTGCCAATCGGACAGATGACGAAGCCTTGCAGTTCACAGCGCTGAAAGCAGCCGCAACCCTGGACGATGCAACCACGCGGCAAGAAATTGCCCGTCTTGCAAACCGGGCTGGCACCCCTCAGATCCAGGTTCAGGCAGCATCTGCACTTGTTCGAGCAGACGCTCCAGAGGCAACGTCATTAGCCCTCAACTTACTCAACAAACTTGAGGAAGGAGACGATGTAAAACCTGTCTTTGATGCTTTTTATAGCCGTAACAGCAGACGCGATGCCCTGCGAGATGCGTTGCAAGAAACCAGCATTCCAGCCCATTTTGCAACAGCCGGCCTCGATCATTACCAAGGCAACCGACTTCGGGATCGCGCCCTGCTCGATGCATTTGAAGCATCGGGCGGTGTTGATGGCAGCAAAACCATCAACATAGACATGGACGAATGGAATAGAGATCGTCTCGAGCTGGACGTAAAGTCAGCCGGGGACCCGGTTGCCGGCGAAGCCATTTACCGCCGGCCAGGTCTTGGATGTTTGCGCTGCCATGCCATCGGCGGCGCAGGCGGACAGGTAGGCCCAGACCTGAGCAGCGTCGGCGCGAATGCCCCAACAGACTACATTATCGAGTCTCTTTTCGCCCCAGAGCAAGCGGTTAAAGACGGTTATGCCCTTACCAGTGTTGAGCGAACAGACGGGCAGGTACTCATGGGTACGCTCATTCGCGACACCGGCTCTGCCGTTTTACTGCGCAACGCAGCTGACGCTGTTGTTACGGTACCCAACAACCTGATTGCCAAGCAAGAAATCCTCCCGGGATCGCTCATGCCGGCTGGCCTTGTGGCCTCTCTCACCCGCGAGGAAGTGCTGCACCTTACCGCTTTCCTCTCTCAATTAGGCGAAACGGGGCCTTTCCGTTTGCCCAATGCACAGTACGTCCGGCGCTGGCAGGCTGCTGCGGCTCCCGACACACCACAAACGACCGAGGCAATTGAAACAGCCATTAATGCCGGCGGCCAGACACTATACAGCCTCGTAAATGGCGGCATCACCATGGATGAGATCCTGCAAGTGTCAGGTGCTGCAACATCCCTACTTTGGTTCTATATCGACGCCCCTGCTGCCGGCACGGTAACCCTCCACACAGACAACCCTGAAGGCCTGATGCTGTCGACAAATGGCACCCTTGCTTCCTTTGACAACAGTGGTACAGACAACGTAGCTAAAATTGACTTATCTGAAGGCATACACGCCGTTGGCGTTCTCGTAAATCACAAAAAACGCGGTGATTTACCCCTGTTTATCGAAATGAGACAAACAGACCCCGCTGCCCGCATCCAGGTTATGCACCGCACAGCTGACGAAGAGTGATTTTGGCCTAAAAACCACCACAAACATCAAACAGCTACTTTATATTAATCTTTATTAATAAAAGACTTAACCCCTGCGTATCCAATGTGATACACAGGGGTTTTTCATTTCTTTATACCCTGGCAAACCAGTGGCAAAAAAGGCCTAATCCGCTAGAATATGATGATAGCTCCTTTGGCTTGGTCTTTGCAAACAGGCTCCCCTCTAGACCCAAGCTCTGAACACTGTTGAAGTGTAACGATTGTTGTGTATCAGACATTTCCTAGCATCATGCAATTTCAAATACGAGTAGCCTGCATCGTAATTCTCGGCTGGCTATTGCCCCACGTGTCGTATGGACAAGCCTGCTACCTGCAGCAAGATTGTGGGCCCGGCTCACTTTGTTCTGGTTCAGGCACCTGCCAACCAATCCGGTCATTATTAGACACGGGTTCGAATACCGTTTATTGGGTAGACCAGCAGAGCGGTAACGACGCCAATTCTGGCACTGAAGCTCAGCCATTCAAATCTATCTCCCGCGCCATGCAGGCAAACACCCTGCGGCCCGGAGACGCGGTTATTATCCGCGAAGGGACGTACTACGAACAGGTTAGCCCTGGTACGAGTGGTACAGCAAACAACAGAATCACCATTACCGGTTTTCCCGGCGACAATGTGGTGGTTTCTGGCGCCATTCCGCTTAATGGTACCTGGACCGTTGACGGCAGCACATATCGGCTTGCCTGGCCCCATAACGCACTTTGGAACCGCGTCGTGGCCAACGACCCGTTTGGCCCGGCCCGCCGGCGCGATGTGTTGATTGCCAACGGACAAATGCTTCAAGCTGTTTATTCTCGCGCTGACGTAGTGCCGGGGACGTTCTTCCTTGAAGGATCACCCGGTAACCCGACAACCATGTTTGTACGGTTACCAGGCGATGCCAATCCGAATAATGCCCGGATGGAAACCAGCCTGATGAACCATATTTTCAACCCGTCCAACAACGAACCGAGTTGCCGATTTGGGCAGGTTAAAGGGTACTTCCACCTGATCGGGATCACGTTTCGGCATTCAGCCAACGATGGCCAGATGGGCGCAGTATGTGCCGGCAGTGAAGGCTCTATTATCGAGAATGTTACGGCAGAATGGACCAATGGATCGGGGTTTCTGGTCTCTGGCAAAAACCACGTTTTACGTGGTGTCCGTGCCCTGAATAACGGCATGAGTGGTATCCGCGGCAATGTATGTGACAATTGCCTTGTAGAGCATTCAACAAGCAAATACAACAACTGGAAAGGGTACCTGCCCTACTGGGAATCAGGTGGTGGCAAGTGGCTCTATACCACAAACAGTACTTTTCGGAGCAACGATTTTTCTGAAAATTACGGACCTGGTTTGTGGTTCGATATGGACAACTTCGACAATATCATCGAACGCAACCGATTTGACAGCAATGACGGCGTAAACCTGTTTATCGAATGGCGTAGCAACCGGACCACAATCCGTAATAACGTCTTTACCCGCGCCAGACACGACCGTCCTACGTTTTATGGCTACGGCCTGCTGATTCATGCCTCGCAGGATAACTACGTGCTCTACAACACCTTTATGGGTAATGAAGGCGGCGGCATGCGCATTAAAACAGATAGCCGGCTACAGTCTACGGGTAACAGCTACTACAACAACCTGTTTGTTGCAAACCAGAACATCGTAAAGGGTACCGAGCGCAGAAGTAGCGAAATTGCGTTTGAAGAACACAACAATGTTGCTGAAGCCCGCACCAACAAAGGGGAAGGCAACGTTTTCTGGGCGCGCAACTACTCGGAGCAAGAATATCACACGTTCCAGTTTAGACCAAAAAATACAGCCGGCGCGAGCGTTGTAAAATCATCCGTGCTAACACAGTGGCAGAATGCAGCCCAAACAGACTATTCCTCGTCTTTGGCCGTCTTGTCGCAGCCGCATGTTACTGACACAACCGATCACGTAGAAGGTTGGCGGCTTCCAGAGAATTCGCAATTCCTCACTCGGGCAGTATCGATGCCGGCCAATATCCCTGCAGTTACCACGGATTTTGACGGCGAAACGCGGCCAGCAACCGGCGGTCCTGTAGGCGCAGACATCCCTAATGGCTTCATCAGTGGCGGCGGCGGAGATGGTGGCAATGGCGGCGGCAAGGGTGACGGTGGTAATGGTGGTGGAGGAAACGGTGACGGGGGCAATGGAGACGGGGGCAACGGTGATGGAGGCAATGGTGATGGAGGCAATGGTGATGGAGGCAATGGTGATGGAGGCAATGGGGACGGCGGTGGCGGTGGCGACACTGAAGGCATCGACCGTGTACAATTTGTCGCACTGGATATCATTGTGCGCGACGAAAACGTTGAACTGCTCTGGGAATCAACCAGCGAATGGGACCTGGACTCATATGTACTGGAACGCTCTACCGACGGCGTAGGCTTCCAGCGGCTGGGATCTATTGAAAAGGTGCCTGATGGGCCAGCTACGCAGCAGTACACTTTCCGCGACGCTGACCTGCCAATTTCTTCGAAGAACCTGTTTTATCGCATCCGCACCATTTATAATGATCGCTCGGAGACCGTATCGCCGGTGCTTGAAGTCACCCTTGGACTACCCGAAGGCATCCGGGTAGAGCAGAACTTCCCGAACCCGGCACGTGGCATCACACGGATTGCGTACCAGTTGGACAAACCTTCCGGGGTACACGTGCGGTTATTTGATATACTTGGCCGCGAAGTGAAAACGCTGGAGCAGCTCGGCAAACCGGCCGGCTTCCATACCATTTTTGTGGATGTGAGCGAACTGCCAAGCGGCATGTACTTCTACCACTTCATCGCCAATGGCGTAACCGTGACACGATCGATGCAGGTTGTTCAGTAGATGGTTTCTATAAAACCTGTGCAAAATCATTGCTGGGTAAAACCAAATTGAAGGACAAAACCCTGGGGAAGTTGCCTTCTGCAGGCAGTGAAAGCGAAGTGCTGAAATTGTATTTCGAAGGAATGATACCATGCTGCAGGAAAACAGTTAGTATCACTCTATAACTTTCTCACGACGTCTTGCTGTCGCACCGGGATAAACCCCGACGCTGAAAGTCAAAAATTAATCAGATTCTTTATTGGTCGATACATTACCGGAGCAATCCATGTCCGGTTAAATGAGCGAAGCTACGCTATCTGAAAAAACTCCTTTGAAGGGAATTAATGTTTACTTTGCCGTACTCCTCGACAGAGTAATGCCCATTCCGGTAGCACTCACATGCGCCCTGGTAACCCTCAATGCAACCTATCAGGTTTGGTCCCTTATTTCGTCCGCATGCTATATCCTGGCGAATGTACTACTGAATAAATACATTCAGAAATTCGCGTCACCACAACAGCTAGGTAGTAATTTATTTAATCATATTCGGATCCTAGCGCCTCGGACGGAATAATACGACGGCGGGAATGATTCGATAACGGGTTCGGAGGCGGC
>JBCCIM010000253.1 GCA_039111535.1 Bacteroidota bacterium
CAGAAACGATACTGCGCATCCAATCCTACGGCGCGATTGTATATGCCGTTTTGATCCACATTTGTCAGGATCGCGCCGGCTGTCGCCCGCGGGAAAAGGCCCGTACGGATACGCGCTACGGTATTATTTGCAGACTCGCTGCCAAGAATCTGATTAAACTTCTCCCCTGTTTCAATATTTAGCAAACCAACGGAGAACCGTCCAACCTGGCCAGTCAGGCGACCGCCGGCCAAGATCTGGTTGCTCAATCCGATACGACGTGAAAAGAAGGTTTGGGTAGAGCGGGGATTTCCATGTTCAAATAACCCCGAACGCTCCAGAAAGAACTCACGCTTCTCCGGGAAAAAGAGGCTAAACCGAGACAGGTTCAGTTGCACGTTGTCGGCTTCAACCTGGGCAAAGTCGGTGTTGATGGTCAGGTCTAGCGTCAGGTTAGATGTAATGCCATATTTGAAGTCTACCCCGAGATCGCGGGTAAAGTCGGAAGTTGTAGCTTCATTCTGCAGGTCCGGTCTTACTTCCTGTGCGCCGGCGATAATGTAAGGTTTGATTTCAATATTTTTACCCCGCCGAACATTTTTCAGGCCTTTGAGCTTGCCATACTGAGACACAGCTGCCAATGCTCCGAAGGTACCATATTCGAGGCCAATCGGCGGCCACATTACCCGCTCGTTTTTGCGATTGATCATCCTTGATAGCATCAACCCAAATTCCAGCTCTTCGTCTTTTGGAAAGCGCAGTTGCCGAAAAGGAATAGAAACTTCAAGCGACCAGCCATTTTCATCGATGACGGTTTCACTGACAAACACAGCATCCCAGGAGAAGCTGTCGAGTGTTATGCCTTCATCGGTAATGGTGGCGTCATCCTGTGTGCCAAGGGCGTTCATTTCAAAGAGGTAGGCATTCCGCTTATCCTGATAGGTATCGAGCGCTATATAGGCGTGGTCGTCGCGGTCATTTCTGCCGCCTCGTTCGAGGTTTTTCGCGCGGATGAGCTCCGGGTTATCGTCGTAAAAACGAAAAGCAAAATACAGGTAGTCTCTGTCGTAGGCGATGCGTACTTCTGAAGCCTCAGTGGGTGTTGCGCCTTCTTCTGGCCAGAGTTGGGTGAAATTTATAATGGGGTCAATCTGCTGCCATATGATGTCATCCAGGTGACCATCTATACGCGGTGGTTCGTTTGTGTAAACCGCCGTTGCTTCAAAGGCAGCTTCGGGATCCATGGGTGGCGTGGTGGCCTGCTGGGCAAAGGCGTTCAGGCTTACAAAGAGGCCTGTAAACAACAAAAAAGTACGCTTCATAAATACTGGAGCCAAAATGTGAGGGGTGTAACCCAGTCCTGTACGGGACAATTCGGTGAAGGTTTAGTCCAGCATTATTTCTTGTTTTTCGAAGCCATCTGTAGGGGCACTTGATTTAGTGAGGGTTCAGTTATGCGGTTTGAAAAACTGTAACCGGCGGCAAGGACATCGATTAGATTGAAGTTTTGATTGAAGGCGTATTTCATTTCTCGTGCTTGACATGATCGCGCTGCATGTAACGCATCTAAATGGCTGAGCCACGCACAATCTGGATCATGTTCTAAAGCTCTACGAGCGGCCGCTAATACCAAACCAGCTTGTTGATGAATCAACGGGTCCTCAAACCCTACCAATGCAGTCTCTTTATGCTTCTTTTCGTCCGGCACAGCGGCACGCCCCGCCAATTGCTTGTCTAGCAGCATTCCTTTCATCAGGGCTAGTAAGGCGCCATAAAGATTGAAATCCCCACAACTGTCGCATGCTTTAAATTCTACACGGCCAACTTCAGACGCAATACGAGCCGGTTTCACCAGTGACGGCACAACGCTATATTTCGAGACGTCCTTTTCAAGAAATACCATCGCAGCGGGCCGAAGCCCTGTGCGCTCATACGAGCGCTTTGACAAGCCTTCCCACAACTTGCCTTTGTAAAAAGGAGCGCTAAACGTAAATGGGACAATAAATGGGCTGTAGTATGTCAACTTTTGAGCAAAGTCAACAAGTGCTCGCGTAGAAAGCCCAGACCTGGAAATATTCAAGTCAGGCCCTTGCGTCATCATCGGTATAAACGCTGTTTGCTTCTCTGGAGACGCATTCCGGCGAGCTTTCTCAAAGACGTTCAATGGCGGATAAGGCTTGAAGGTCGGCTGTAAAGGGTTGTAACTCGACAATACGGGAAAATACCCGTGCTCCCTGGCTACATCAGCCATTTTCTCAAAACTTGCTGTTAGTTCTTCGACAGCAGCGTGAATCGAATCGTGTATTCTGGTACGTATTTCGAGACCTTTTGGGATACATCCGGTCAGTTCGCCAGCTTCATCAAAGCGTTCAAATCCTTCGATATACCATCTTTTTTTCTTAATGCCGGCATCACCAACTCTTAGTTGCGGGTAGTCTTCATCATAGAGGGGCAAGTCATCTACAATTGCTTGCAGGCTTTCAAACGATGTGTTAGAAAAATCTACATATTGGCCATTTTCGGTCTGAAAGGCTACTTCGTGCTCGATTCCAAATTTAAATTGCATGCTGGGCCGATACCATTTGAGATTTTTTTGCAACTTTTCAAGCCTGGTTGTTATAACGAATTCTGCTGCCTGGCAGACTCGTTCACAATCTCTTTACTTGGAGAGTTGCAGATCTGGAACTATATTTGAACTACTATTTAGAATTAGTCTAAATAACACAAGATAGTAAAGTTGATGGACATGAGTGGGATGCGAGATATAGAAATGATAGATGCCCCTTCTGGTATAGCAAATCTTATTGCTGCTCGGCGTACAGTGCACAAGTTTCAGCCCATCCCACTGCCAAAAGAGTTAATTATAGAATCGATTTCGGTTGCCCGATGGGCGCCAAACCATAAACTGACAGAGCCCTGGCGTTTCTATTTGATAGGAGAAGAAACGAAGCAAAGCATTGCACACCTCGTGGCTGATTACGTTCGAGAACGTAAAGGTGATAAAATGGCCAAAGCAAAGCTTGAGTTGTGGCTAAAAGTACCAAACATGGTTGTAGTCACTTACAAAAAATCAGGGAATGCCTTTCGGGAAAAGGAAGATTATGCAGCCACATGTTGCGCCATTCACAACATGTCATTGCATTTATGGGAAAAAGGCGTGGGCATGAAATGGTCTACAGCGCGGGTGATGGAAAAGCGAGCTTTCTATGACTTGCTTGCGATCGATCCTGAGCGAGAAGAAACTGTTGGCGTACTTTGGTGCGGATTTCCTGCTGATGTGCCGACCAAATCGCGTAAACCGGTTGGCGCTATTGTGAGGGATTTGCCTTGATGGAGTGAGGAGTGAGGAGTGAGGAGTGAGGAGTGAGGAGTGAGGAGTGAGGAGTGAGGAGTGAGGAGTGAGGAGTGAGGAGTGAGGAGTGATTGAATTTTCCTTCGATATTCAGTGTTCCTTGTTCGGTGTTCGATATTCACTAGGAGCTTCTATTTTAAAAACGCATAAGTCACACCCGGGCCTCCTTCTTCCCAGGGGGCATCTTCGAAGCGCTCAACGTCCTGGCTGCTGTTGAGGTAATCATGTATCGCGTGACGCAGTGCACCAGTACCTTTGCCGTGGACAATTTCTACGCGGGAAAGATTCGTAGCAATTGCATCATCAATCAGTTTCATCACCTCACTCAGCGCAGCTTCTACCCGTTTGCCCCTGAGGTCAATGCGCTGCCGGGCTTGCAAAGCGCTCAGGCCGCCGCTGTTTGCAGCTTGCACCTGTCGCACGGTCACCTGCTGTTTTTTGGGACCGCCAACTTTGGTGAGCCGGCTTACTTTCACGCGCATGTGCATAGAGCCAGCCATAATCACGGCATTTTTGCCAGACAACTCGAGTAACTCTGCGGCTGAGTTTCCGCCATCTAGCACAACCTGGTCCCCTACTTGCAGAGGTTGTTGTGGGCGGCTTGTTGGTTTTGATTTGACCTGGCTTTTCTTTCTGCGCTGTTGCTTGCGCGTATTTTGCGCTTTCTCCCGGTCCAGTTTTTCTTTCAGCGAGGCCAGTTCCGCGCGTGCTTCCCTGGTGGTAGATTTGGCTGCCTGGCTTTCTTTGATTTCCCGGATGGTGCGTTCAATCTGCGCATTGGCTTTGCTGATTACGGCTTCAGCCTCTTCGAGGGCTTTGCCTTTGATGTGCTCGCGTTGTGCTTCAAGCGCATCAAAAAGCTCTTTGTACTTCGTCCGTTCCTCGTCTGCTGACCGCAGCGCCTCTTCCGCATCTTTGAGGCGCGATTCTAGCGACATGTTGCGTGCTTCCAGGCTCGTCAGCAAGTCTTCCATCCGACTTGCCTGTGTGCCAAGGAGGGCACGCGATTGCTCAAGGATGCCGTTATCGAGCCCCATGCGCGATGCAATCTCAAAAGCATACGAAGATCCCGGGATACCCATCAGCAGCTTGTAGGTAGGCGTTAGGCTTTCCTGATCAAATTGCATGCTGCCATTTTCCACAAGCGGGGTATTATGGGCAAAGACCTTCAATGCGCCATGGTGCGTTGTGGCAATGGTTGTGGCTCCTTTTTCAGTCAGGGTTTCAAAAATGATCTGGGCCAAAGCGGCGCCTTCTGCCGGGTCGGTACCTGTGCCGGCCTCATCGATCAGTACAAGCGTTGAATCATCAGCCGTTGTCGTCATGTGACGCAGGTTGGCTACGTGCGAACTGAAGGTAGACAGGTCATTCTCTATCGACTGCTCATCTCCCAGGTCGACAACAAGTTGGCTGTAGATTGGAAAAGCAGACAGTTCGTCTGCCGGTAGCGGCATGCCGTAGGCCAGCATCAACGCAAAAAGTCCAACCGTTTTCATGGCAACAGTTTTCCCGCCGGCATTGGGTCCCGTAAGAATTAGCGTGCGGGTGGCTTTGTCCATTTTGAGGTCGAGCGGGACAAGGTTACGCGCCGCCTCAGTGTCTTGCTGGGCAAGCAGGTGCAACTGTAGCACAGGATTCCTGCCGGCGCGGATATCAATTTCCCCGCTATCCGATACCTGGGTACAGTAGGCTTCGAGTGTGTTTGACAGCCGTGCTTTCGCCTGGATCAGATCAATTTCGCCGAAGATATCGAGCCCGATTCTGATTTCGGGGAGATGCTGGCGTACCATCGACGCCACTTCGAGCATAATCCGGCGCAACTCGTGGTGTTCTTCAGCTTCGATGGAGCGAATCTCGTTGTTTAACTCAAGGCAACTGGCCGGCTCGATATAAACGGTTTGCCCGGTTGCAGAGACATCGTGTACAAATCCCTTTACTTTACGCTTGGCTTCAGCACGCACCGGGATAACCATGCGTCCGCTACGCAGTGTGGGTTGGGCCTCTGTAGTAAAACCTTCCCCCATCGACTTGTGCAACTCAGCCATCAGGTTTGATCGGAGCCGCGATTGGGCAGCAACCCGCTTTTTGCGGAGCCGGCGTAGTTCAGGAGAAGCGCTGTCCTTTATCGATCCATCATCTTCTACAATTTCTGCAATCCGCTTCTCAACTGCCGGCAGGGGCACAACCGGCGCCAGGATTTCAAACAATCCGGGGTATTGTTCTTTCCGATCCGCAAAGAACCCGCGCAGGGTGCGCAGCAATTCGAGCACACGCCGAATTTGAAGCAACACGTCTGGTTCCGTAGTCGCACCTTCGGGGACCAGTTGTTTGAGTTGTGGGCGAATGTCTCCAACTGGATAAAGCGGTGCGGTATCATCAAACCTGAAAATATCCTGAAATGCAGCAACCTGGGCCAACGCTTCGCGAATGCCGGCAGGATCGTCCGCCGGCTGCTGTGCGTCCAGATACGAGCGTCCCATCGGGCTTAGCAAGTAGCCAGCCAGGCGGGCGCGCAAGACATCAAAACCAAGTTTTTCTTCTACGGATGCAGGATACGTTTTCATTTTTTTACAGTCTCATTCCTCATACCCAAGGATTGCATGGTCACCCACATTGATCATGCGCGGCTTGTCCCTTACCTGTGCATTCTGGCCGATCATCGAATTGGCCAGTACGGCATTTTCAACGTGGGCATTTGCGAAGATGATGCTATCTCGCACAATGGACCCGTTCACCTCAGCACCTTCTTCAATGGATACATAAGGTCCAATTACAGCATTGGATACCTTTGCACCGGGTCCGATGTAAACCGGGTTTTTGATGAGGCTGTTGTGTACCTCACCGAGCTTGGTGTCACTTACTTCTTTCGACAGGATCGTTTTTGTGGTTTCCATAAGTGCTTTAATGGTACCACAATCAAGCCACTGAGATACAGAAGCTGTTTTAAAGACCAGTTGCGCCTGCAGCATGCGATGGAACGCATCCGTCAGGTAAAACTCACCAGTCGGGCCTTTTTGATCGTTTTTGATCATGATATCAATTTCGCGGCCCAGGTTTTCCAGTTCTTTGATGTAGTAAATACCAATCAGGGCTTCATTGGATATCAAGTCGGTTGGCTTCTCCACAAAAGCCACAATCCGATCACCTTCACGGACGGCTACGCCAAAACGGCTTGGGTCTTCCACAAATTTAACCCAGGCGACCACGTCAGCCCCTTCAAGGGTTACCGTCCCCTCCATGTCAAAAAGGGTATCAGCAAAAACCACAATACCTTCACCATGCAGGTGTTCTTTGGCAGCATAAACAGCGTGCGCTGTGCCCAGGGGCTTTTCTTGCACACAAAATTCAGCCTGCATATTTCTTTTTTTGCAGATGGCGGTAAGCTGTTTTCTTACATTTTCGCCAAAATCGGGTCCGAGAATGAAGACACCTGTATCCGCAGGGGTTGGTAAAATACGTGCAAAAGTGTCTACTATTCTCTCCACTAATGTCTTGCCACGCACAGAAAGGAGAGGCTTAGGCGTAACATGAGAGTGCGGACGTACGCGCGTTCCGCGGCCGGCCATGGGTATAATTAGCTTCATAAGATCAGATATGCTTCGTTCAGTCCAATACAGCACGGAAAAAAGCCTTATACCCGGCTGTTCGGTTTGTGCTTCCGTCAATATATCAGGAAATCGTTACATCCTTGCATTTTAGTGTACGATAATGCAACGAAAGCCCTTCCTGCTGCATCAAAATGCAAAAGGCTTACAGGATTTTCACAGGGAGGGGTACATTTATTCTCTACTTTTGAGGACACTAAAAAGTACAAATTGCCTCGAATTGTGTGCATTCCGGGCATTGCCCTCCTTTGGCACCATAATTGGAAAAAATACCACTATCTCGCGGGCATCTTGCCGGCAATAAAATTAGAAAGCATAGAATTCTTAACTAACCAAACTTGAGAGACCATGAAAATGACTAAAAGAAATTCGATTTATAAACTCCCAATGTTATTAATGCTTGTCTTCAGCCTTACGCTGATGGGCTGTGCAAACATGAGCAAATCAGGGAAAGGAGCCGCAATCGGCGCCGGCGCCGGCGCTGCAGTTGGCGCTATTATAGGTAAAGTCACCGGTAAAACAGCCACGGGAGCCATTGTAGGCGCTATTGAGGGATACATTGGAGATGGATTCGAGTGCACAGGTAAGCTGGAGTTTCATGCGTAGAAACAAGTTGTGTTTAGGGTAAAA
>JBCCIM010000254.1 GCA_039111535.1 Bacteroidota bacterium
GGTATCTCGAATTCACTCAAGAAGGGAAAGCCTATATCTACAAAACAGCAAGAGCCCCTCATGAGGTAAAATTTAATCTATTATCAAGCATCCTTGACAAAGTATTTAACGGGTCCTCGCTTGATCTGGTTGAATCGCTGGTAAAACACGAAGCATTGTCTAGAGAAGATAGGCGCGAGATTCTTCTTTTGATAGAGAAAATGGATGCGAATCAAACCAAAGATGATGAGGCTGAATGATGGAAATAATTCCTTTCTTTTCCTGGCTAGGCGAACTAAGCATATCGTATTTTTGGGCGCCAGTAGGTGTGTGGACTTTGGGGGCATTTCCACTTTTTATGATTGCAAAAAAGCTTGGGAGAAGGAGACCTGTCATTCAGTACCTTGCAACGACAGCATTGCTCATTTCACTGCCTCTTGGTTTTGTGATGATGCCGATGCTTGAAGATGGACTAACCAATATTACAGTGAACCGGCAAGTCTCGTCGCTACTAATTGAGCCCGTTGATAACATAGGCATGACAATTCCTGCCTACATGGAAGCTCCCGTAATAAAAAGTATTCCATCAAAAGCCAATGTTCCTGCACAACCAGCTCCGATAAATGGAAATACGATCGTTGGTATAATAACCACCTTTTTTGCCGTGGTGAGTGTTTATGGACTGTTGACCCTATCTGCCAAGCTGTTCTGCTTACGGGTAATGCGGCTAGAGTTAAGGCCAGTCGAAGACGCTAGTGCGCTGACTGCTTTACGACACATCAAAGAATTGCAAGGGATAAAAAGAAGCATACGCTTGATGTATAGTCCCCGGGGTATGGCACCCGCAACATTTGGGTTCTGGCGACCAATAATTATAATTCCAGAAGAGATTATTAACGAACCTGAGACTTTAAAACCGACACTCTACCATGAACTGATCCACGTGCGGAGGAATGATTATTTCAATGGGATAATCACACGATTTATAAGGGCCTTATATGTCTATCATCCTTTTGTCTTATTTCTGGAGAATCAATCAAAGACGTTTAGAGAGCTTTCATGCGATAACGAAATCCTCAATCAATCTGTAATGCCTCCCGGGGACTATGCCCGGCTGTTAATGCGGTTTAGTTCTGGATCGGCGGCACCTCATACTGTATCCATGATTGCACCGAAGTCGATTCTTAAGCAGAGGATTAAGGTGATGTCAGATTTTGTGGCAGACCATAAGCAATTACATCGTTCAATTCGCCAGCTTGTGATGCCAGCGCTTTTGCTCATCCCAGTATTTGTAATGTCTTGTGAGCTTGAGGAAGATTACCTTCGGCCTCATGAATATGGCGTCGTTGCCGAAGGCAAAGTCAGTAAGATCAATGAATTAGGACTGTCTCTGGAGATCCCGGATCGATGGGAGAAGATAAAGGTAAGCCGAAGAACGCAGGGTGATCGATTAGATAACTATCCTGAATCAATTCAGTATATATTAGAAGATGGAATAGAACAGCCTGATAAGTTGACCAGCGCAGAATACGTTTATCGGTATTCGAATGTAACGTTTCCTGAGTCGTTTGCGGATATAAAGCATCCCGACGATTTTAGACCAGAAAATTGGTTTCACTACTTCCTCACAATTCGTGTCGCATATTCATTCTCCTATAGTCGCCAGCGTGATAAACTAGAAGCATGTAGTGCTACCCCTTCTTGTACAGGACTGTCAACGTATTACAACAACCTGGAATTCAATCAATTGAGCTTGTCTGAAATTCCGTTTGATGCTGACGCAGGATTCCGATCCACTTCTCAAGACCCAGGTCAAGTCGATCCCCCCAATACGGTATTCAACTTTTTCTCAGATCGAAACAAAAAGAGCTACTGGATAAAATTTAGCGGCTCTACGATAGACCCAGAAAAACGTGAGGAGATTGAAGCCGAAGTCTTGAATGAAATTCTACCAACCATCCAATTCTTAGACATCTAGGGAAAAGACTATCTTTCTCGTGTTACCAGATTGACTCCCGTGATTTGTGGAGACAAGCGGAAAGCATAGCCCACAAAATTAGTGTTAGCTCGATTGTTAGCGTGCGCTATAAAAATGTAGAGAAATGAGATTCAGATGATCAAAGATGGATTTGGTGCAAGTCCAATATTTCCAAGGTAGACGCGCTAGACTCAAAATCTGGTGGCAGCAATGTCGTGTGGGTTCGAGTCCCACCCCGGGTACTGAACAGGCGGTGATGAACCAAGCTTCATCATCGCTTTTTCATTTCACACTACCCCCACGGTCCCCAGCACCTCTACTACCGCATCCCGACTCACCGGCTTTTGCAAAAACCCGTGCATGCCGGCTTCCTTGCAGGCAACGCGTAGCTCCTCCGTATCGTCCATCGACATCGCCACAATGCGTGATTCGTAGCCGAGGATGGCATGGACTGTTTCTTTTGTCTCGAATGCGTCGCCCTCTGTTAGCTCCAGATCTACAAACACCAGGTCAAACCGACTAACCGCACTGCGCAACGCTGCTACCGAATCAAACAGCTCAGCCTCACAATCCAACGCCTCAAAAAGCTTCAGGAAAATTTTCTGGCTGATCCGGTTCCCCTCTACAATCGCCACCCGCTGCTCAGCCTTGAAATTGGCTTCAGCAGCCGGCTCCAGCGCTGCGCACACTATGTCAAAGGTGAACGTAGCTCCTTCCCCTTCAACGCTTTCCACGGCTATCGAACCACCCATCAGTTCCGCAAGCCGCCGGCTTATTGCCAGCCCAAGTCCGGTCCCGCCAAAACGCCGTGTTGTCGATGAATCTGCCTGGGTAAAGGAGCTGAATATCGCTTTCTGCTTCTCTTTCGAAATGCCAATACCGCTGTCTTGCACCGCGCATTGAATGCGATGCATACCGGGTGTTTTGAGCGAAGTGCTGCGCACAGTCACACGTACGTACCCGCGTTCCGTAAACTTGATGGCATTGCTGAGCAGGTTGATGAATACCTGACGCAATCGGGTGATATCACCAACGATCGTTTCCGGTACCGACGGATCGATGGAAGCGGTAAGCAATAAGCCTTTTGCGCGCGCCTGTTGCGAAAGAATATCGACGGCTTCCCCGACGCAAGCCCTTAACGCAAAGGGCTTCAATTCGAGGTTCAGTTTGCCGGCTTCTATCTTCGAAAAATCCAGCACGTCATTTATTATCCCCAGCAGCGCCTCACCGCTCGTCTGGATAGTACCCAGAAATGCACGCTGCTCATCGTCCAGTTTGGTATCCCTCATCAGGCTGGTGAATCCAATCACACCATTCAACGGCGTACGGATTTCGTGGCTCATCGAAGCCAGAAATGTACTCTTTGCCTGGTTGGCGCGAATCGCTTCCTCCTTCAGTAATTCCACCTCTTTTAATTGCCCGCGGATCGTCTGCGTTTGCGCATCAATACGCAATTTGAGCATAACCGTCCAGGTCGCACCCAGTAGGACCAGACACACAAGCCCCATAATTACCCAACGCGTATGCGCTTCCGTCCACCAGGACCCTTCTGTGAGTACTACAACATCACCCGCTTTGCGCAATCGAAGCTCAAACGCATTAATCTCTGGAGGCTTTTCAAATCTTTGATCGTAATGGACCTTAATCACTCCGGTAAGCGACAGTAAGCTGCCTACTCTTGGTGCAGCCGAGGCTTCGCCATGCAGGTATGCATCAAATCTGTACGGGCCCATGTTAAGATTGTAGATGGTTGTACTGTCAATCCGGACCACTTCATTAAGTTGCGCTTCTAGCTGGACCAGCGAAAAATTGGACGTAGCAGACAGGGTATCAAGCGGCACTGGTAAAGGCGGATTGTCAATCGTCCCATAATTCTGAATCGAAGCATCTTCAATAGCGGGGTACGTATTTGAAATCGAAGGGAATCCAATCACGTCAACACTGTCATACAGTTGCACCCGCCCTGGGTGTCGTCCAATAACATCAATGGAGCCCGACCCATCTTTAACCGTGAAATCATCTGTGGGGCTAACATACGTCACAACACCGCTGATGCGTGTATATTCGCCTTCTGCGCGCTTAAGAGAAAAGGTGAACACGTTGCTGATATCTTCCCTGGGGACCTGGTCGAATGCGTTGGCGTGACCGGGCTTGATGACTTGCAGGAATTCAATGGAGGGCACCAGCAGCGTAAGTCCTACAAATTGCTTTTCGATGTTAAAAACACCCCCACCTACGCCCTGAATTTTGACAAACGCACCGGTCAGATTCTCAGGCAGCACACGGGTGCTATCATTGATTTGCACAACAACTTTGTTCCCATAACTATCCAGTTTCAGCTCGAAACCAGTATCAATGTCTGTGACCACTTCAGCTGACCGTACCACCCCTTCGACCTCTACCCACAACGCATCTTCTTTCCCTGTCAATAAATAGTGTGGCGATGCTGCGGACGGCGCCGGCAGTGGCTTTTTGCCCAGCACCGTTATCTCAGCGCCGGCTTTGATATCGGGTGCAAACCACCCCTGTACTGTCTCCCCATCAAGCCGGATGTGTGTACCGGGTGCCAGATACCGGGGCAGGCTATTTACAAAAATACCTCCTGTGCCATCCTGGATAAAGCAGTTTGGGGACTGATTATTCCAGCAATAGGTAATCACTGCCTCCAGTTCCACGCGATGCCCTTGACTTGCCTCTTCAGCAGACAAGCTGCGAACGGCTTCTACTGTTTGCAGGGATTGATGACTGGATTGCGCCAGTACCTGCACGCTCAGACAACTCCATGCAAGAAGTAGTACAGACAGGAAATTACTCAGTCTTTTAAGGGATATGGTAGCGCATAGATTCATTATCAGAATCGCCCAGTTACATAATGTGATATCTTCCTATTATCGAGATATCAGTTACAATAATTAATAGTGGCAGTTTTTTATTGAGTAGCTGAATTTCAGAGGATTTTACCCGAGACTGACCAGTGATCAACTGATGTATTTATATTTAGCTATCGTTACGGCCCAACACAACTGCTTGCAGGTAAGCATTTGTATTTAACGTGGTCCTGCGCCGGCTACTTGATCACCACCAATTTCTTGCTGGCTGCTGCACCCGTTTCTTTATTCTCAACCCGTACCAAATACACCCCACTTACTATGGACTGACGACTACTCGTCAACAGGTCCCATGACGCATTGCCGCCACCGGTAGTGTGTTCGATGCGCTTCACCAACTCGCCTACCTCGGTATAGATCGAGATCGTGCAATTCCCCGGGATGTCGAGGAATTCCACACGCGCCCGCGTTGGATCTCCATTGGGGACAAACCGCACGCTTTGGTCTGAAGACAGGTTAACGGGATTCGGGACAATTGCAAAATCGCCAACCTGCGCACCAGGCCGGCGCAACAGGGATGCTGGCGCGTAAGTTTGCGTATAGTAACGACCACTCCTCAGCGGCCTGCCTCCCGGAGTACCTGCGATACTGCGTTCGTCCACTGGGTTTTCAGGCCCTACCGCCTGTACATAGAAATAGTAATCCTTGCCTCGAACGACATCGGTGTCCACATAGCTTCTTGCAGTACCAGGCAAAGTCGCCAGAAGCGCGTACGGCAAGTTATCTACGTAATCACTCACACGATAAACTTCCCACTGGACCGGATCCTCAGTGCCAGGTATGATTACCCAAGACATGCTAATGTCTTCAGGCCCACTCTTCACTTCAAATTGCACAGGTGGCTTCGGCGGTTCAAGGACAGGATACTGAGTAAATCCATTGCTGGCGTCCCATACATCGCGGGCACGGTACATCATCTGGAAAAGAGAATCGCGCGCCGTCAGGTACCACTGGTTTTTTATCAGCGATTCGCCGCCGTTTTTGTACACACTATAATCCCACGGCGTCTCGTTGATGATACCATTGCCATTTGCATCAAAAGTAATCCGTAGATCATCGTCGAACCCACTATTTTTAAACGCTTCACCTACCACTTTTGCTGCACGATAGCTCAAGCCGGCAGCCCCTTCCGCCTCTACAATATTAACGGTATCACCAAACGCCATCTGATACGGACCATACGCCATAGTGGCAGCAAAACCGCCAGCTATACCTCTGGATGCATCATACACAGGATCCCAAAATTCACCATCAGGCTCAACAAGATCTGCAAAATGTGGGTAATTGCGCAAAGACCCTCCTGAGTAAAATACTGGGTTTTGCCGTGTGAGGATACCTAGCTCATAATAATCATGTTCTGATTCACCATCAGTCGTCAAGCGTTCATCATTGTTCAGCCAACCGATCGCATGGGGCTGATTTGCAGGATTATACGTTCGATCCGAAGGTGACTCATCCGCATGCAAAACGACACGACCTTGCATCGACATCCCAGCCAGCCGCCCGGTGGTATCACCAGCTGTTGTCCATTGGTTCGCATTGATCATCGGACTCCCAAGATGATCCCAGTTTACCGAAGCAAAATGCGGATCGAACCCGATCCATTGATAAATGGCAGTAAAGTCTACCGGATATTCCTGATGCCCATCACCCACAACATCAATCATCCCGAACTTCCCCCAGGCAGATGCTGCTGAACTGACCCATGCAGCCTGTGTACGCCCTACCCATCGGTAGGCATTAAAAAACAATACGTCGTTAAGTGTTTGTCCTGGCAGTTCGATCTCGTCATCTCCGTCTGTATTTCCATTATTTACCATCCTCCGGCGGACAATATGGAAGTCGTCATGCGTTTCATGCGCGTAGGCATACACCCAGCGCTCCGTTTCAAGGCCGAGTATCGTGCGATACTTGTGGTACAGCATCCTGTCTGCCGGCAATTCAGGATCAACCGCATCCACTACGACAGGATTTTTTTGTGATACCAAGCCATCAACCAGTACAGTTGTATACGGGAATTTCGCCACAAGTCGGGTGGTTACAGGAATCACTGTATTTGTGTGCGTTCGAGGGCCCGACCGAACAACGCGATAGGGCCATTTGCCACCACGTTCATCGGTCCATTCTTTCACGCCAACCCAGTATGCTTTGCCCCTGTAGTGCCCAGAGTGCCGGAGAATAGCTGGCCATTCCATACTTCGATTTTGCGTCTCAAGCTCAATATGCGCACCGCCTTCAGAGAACCGGCTATGCACTTCACCTATATCGAGCCAGGTCATTGTAAATGGCTGCGCTTGTATTTCACCGTTCCATATTGCTATACAAAACAGTGCAACAAGACACGCGCTCCAGTTATCAGACAAGACTGTTTTCATTTCATTGGCTCTTTGGATCGGCTATATCGAACATCAAGCACCCAGCTCAGCATTAAAAATAGGCTTACTCGCTTAAATAATTCAGGATATTCGAAATACTCTGACGCACCATCGGAGCCGATAGCGAATACCGATCATGGCCCGGGATGTACACGATAACTTTACCCGCTCCATAGTCGTGTGCCCACCCCTGGTAGGCGTGGCCGTTTGCTTCGGAATAGCTCTCCATAAACACGTTGGTCTCCGCCGGATCTAATTCCACCCTGAATTCCTCGTCACGGATGATGAAGGGCTCTACGTTTTCATTGAGTCCGCCATATGCTCCCACTGGGA
>JBCCIM010000255.1 GCA_039111535.1 Bacteroidota bacterium
ATGAGCATGGCGGTGTACAGGATATGCCCGGCGAAGCATGGCATCCATACCAGGGGAAATATTTTGTAACGCCGCCTTTTGCTGAATACCCATCCGGGCATAGTGTATTTAGCGGTGCTGCTGCTGAGATTCTCGAACGGTTCAGAAAAAGCCGTTTCTTTGGCGCATCTGTTGTTGTGCCAGCTGGGGCGTCCAAGATAGAGACTGGCGCTCCCGCTTATGACATAGAGCTGAGATGGGCCACATTTTATGACGCTTCGCGAGAAGCCGGTATGTCACGGCTTTATGGAGGCATTCACTTTGAAAAAGGAAACCTCGATGGCCTGAGCATGGGAGAGCAGGTAGCACAAAAGGTATGGCAAAAATGCACTGCCTTATGGCAAGGTCGATTCTAATTCTGCAAACAGAGAGGTAAAGATTTTGGTCATAAGCGTTGCCATACAAAAAGGAGGATCCGGGAAAACAACAACAGTCATGAATTTGGCTGCTGCGCTCCGGGATATCGGAAAAAAAGTGTTACTGCTGGATCTTGATCCACAAAATAACCTGACCCAGGCCCTGGGTATTGAAAGCGCGTCCGACGAGAACATCTACCAACTCCTTAAAACTGCAGCTGGCGGAACCAGACCCGATATAACCGCAGCAATTGTGCACAAAAATGGGATGGATTTGATTCCAGGCACGCTCGATTTGGCACACGCGGAACTGGAACTGGTGAGCGTGTACGGCCGGGAGCAATTGCTGCAAGAAATGCTGGCCAGCGTCCGGGATAAATACAACTACATTCTGATCGACTGCCCGCCCGCTATTGGCATGCTCACCGTAAATGCGCTGGTGGCTTCCGATTATATCATCATGCCCATGCAGGCAGAATTTCTCCCCTTACGTGGCTTGCAAAGCTTCATGCGTTTCTACAACCGGGTGAAAAAACTCAACCCAGCCCTGGCGATTTTGGGCATTCTCATCACACGCTATGACACGCGGGTGGGCATGAGTCAAAAGGTGATTGACGAAATTCTGGAAGAAAAAACGCTGGGCCCCAGGTTGTTCGACACAAAAATCCGCATCAACAACGCGCTTGCAAAAGCACAGGAGCACGGCCAGGATATTTTTACCTTCGACCCGGCGTCGAACGGTGCGATGAATTACATGGCGCTTGCCTTTGAAGTCCAAAGCCGGCTGGAAACTGCGAGCGTCTGAGTATGAAGACAGCCGAAACCAAATCGTCCACGAGCGCAAATCAGCGTGCTACAACTGATGCCACCGCTTTCTTCGAACAAGAAGGAAGTGCAGGACAGTTGTTGGATATGGGCGGGGAGCTGTCTACGTTTCCGGTTCAGGCTAGGCTAAAAATTGGCAGTCCGGATGACCGCTTTGAGCAGGAGGCAGATGCAACAGCTGACACGGTGGTCCAGCGGCTTGCCGTGCAAGGGGCAACCACTTCTGGTGACGGACATGCCAGCCGTGTGCCGGCCCTAAGTGTTAATCGGTTCAATGTGCCATTGCGCGCAAAACAGGCTGGGCCCGAAGAGCAGCTCCAACGGCAAACCGAGGAAGAGGAGCAGCCCATCCAGGAGCAGGTCCAGCGCAAACCCATTTTTGAAAGCGCCGCTGACCCACCGGAAGAAGAAGGCACCGTGCAGCGACAAGCAGACACGGGTGAGGCATCAGGTGCGCCGGCCGATTTCAGTAGCCAACTGCGCAATGCGAGCGGGGGCGGGTCGCCGTTGCCTGGCGACACACGTACCGAAATGGAGGGGGCGTTTGGCGCAGATTTCAGCAACGTGCGCATCCACACTGGCAGCAATGCGGCAAACCTGAGCGATTCCATTCAGGCGCAGGCGTTTACGCATGGAAACGATATTTACTTCAACGAAGGCAAATTTAATCCAGGCAGCACCGACGGGAAACACCTGCTTGCGCATGAACTGACGCATACCGTACAACAAGGCGCCAGTGTACAGCGAAGAGAAGAGGAGATAGAAACCACCGGGGACACACGCATACAGCAAAAACCGGTGATCAGCCAGACGTCAAACAATGTTCAGGCCGTTGGCAATCCTGTTCGGAGCGTATTAAACCGCATTGCCAAGAACATCCCGGGCTGGAAGCTATTCACCACGATAATTGGCTACAATCCCATCCTTAAAGAGGATGTGCCACGCACGGCGGAGACATTGATTGGTGGCTTTCTTGGGTTACTGGGCCCGGTCGGCAATGCCTTGTTCGCCAGGCTAAAGGAAACGAAGGCCATTCCAACGGCCATGGCATGGCTCGAAAAAGAAGTTACGGCCCTCAACTTCTCATTGGCCTACTTTAATACACTCACAGACCGGGCACTTGAGGTTGTAAGCGTCTGGACGCCCATTGACAACCTACGCAAAGCATCTGCGATTTTTGCCGAGCCCTGGCAGCGCGTAAAACGTTTTCTCGGCCGGCTTGGGCACAAAATTAAAGAGTTTGTTTTCCGAGGTGCGCTTAAACTTGTTGGTGCCCCCGTCGAACGGGTAATGGGCATTCTGAGTCAGGCTGGCGGCGTGTTGACGTCGATATTCAACAATCCGATCGGATTTCTAGGCAACCTGGTCAAGGCGATAAAAGCCGGGTTGGGCAGGTTTGTGCAAAATATCGGAACGCATTTGCTCAACGGTCTGGTGGACTGGCTGTTTGGCGCCTTGAGTAAAGCAGGGATTCAGCTTCCACAGAAGTGGGATCTGCCCGGCATTTTTTCGCTCGTCATGCAGGTGCTCAACCTGACGTACGGGGCCATCCGCGCCAAAGTGGTCAAAGTGATTGGTGAGCCGGCCGTAGCGCGCCTGGAGCAGGTATTCAGTTTTGTCAAAGACCTGATTGTTCGCGGTCCCATTGTGCTATGGGAGCGTGTGCAGGAATTCCTGGGCAACTTGCAGGAAATGGTGATGGGAGGCATCAGGTCGTTTGTGACGAGCCGGCTGGTGAAGGCGGGGGTAACCAAGTTGCTGACGATGTTTAATCCCGCCGGCGCGCTGATCCAGGCTGTGTTGGCCATCTGGAATACCATCAAGTTCTTCATCGACAAAGCCCAGCAAATTGGTTCGTTTGTAAAAGCTGTGTTTTCATCTATTGGCCGGATTGCAGCCGGCAATGTCGCTGAGGCGGCGGAATGGATCGAGAAGTCACTGGCACGCGCTATTCCAGTGTTGTTGAGTTTCTTGGCCCGGTTCATTGGGTTGGGCAATATTTCTGCGCAAATCCGGGGCGTGATTCAGCGGATACGTCAACCGATTGATAAAGCGCTGGGTAAGGTTGTGGGATGGTTGGCCGCGCAGGCACGCCGGCTTTTGGGTCGGGGTAAGGGGCAGGGTGAAGCAGCAGACAGCAAATTGAATATTGTTAAGCAGTCAATTTTGAAGCAGGGAAAAGATAAAGGGAAAGATGGTGAAGTCTCGAAAGGAGATGTAGATGCTATAACATCGAATATTCAGCAGAATCACAAATCAGTTCTTAGCTCTGTCCGTGTTACAGACAACGGTTCAAGCTGGAATTTCGAGTACATTCAACGTGCGAAAGCAAAGAAAGGGGGAGGAAGTGTTGAAGTTGCCAAGTCAATGGAGAGTGTGAAGCTATTAAATGATGTTTTACATATCCAAGGAAAACGATTCAAAGTTGGAGATGAAATAGCATATGCAAAGGGTAAGGGGTGGAGAAGAGGCCCTCATATTATCACGGCTTTTAGTAAAAGTACCGTGCGTGGGGAAGAATTTATAATGCTTAATGTCCACTCACAGCACACCAATGAACATGTTAAAATTTCGGCGATTGGGTTTCCAACTACTTGGAGAGCGCCTATTGAAGCATTGCAAGAGCTACCAGAAGATCAATTGCAAAGCTTGAATGCTGAAGAGACTTGGACAAGCTTCGAGATTGCTAAAAAAGTACTGAATTATCGTGCTCATGGTATTCAACATAAAAATCCTGCCGGCAAAGACTGGGAGCATATTGTCGAAAATCAAGCTGGAGGTAGACACAGTTCGGGAAATCTCGCATTACTTGATTCTGGAGAAAATAGTCGACTTAATGCCATTTATCAATCTAAAGCGGGGAATCGGGGAATAACTTTGGAGGGTGTTCCAGCACAAATGACCCTAAGGGATTTTCTTGCCGGAAAGAGTAAAGAGGTGATGTATGAATGGAAAAATAAAATTTATGAAAAAATAAAACTTAAATTAAAGTGGAAGAATAAGAAAAGGGGCAAGTTTCAGGTTTTGGAAAAGAATTGAGCCTAGAAATGAATAAATATTAGAATTAATTAGATTCATATGCGTAAGAACTTTTTTCGCCGGCACCGTAACCCAAAACAGGCGCCGGAAAAACAACAACAAGGCTTCTTCCAGCCAAAGCTTGCCATTGGCCGGCCGGACGACCAATATGAACGCGAAGCGGATACCGTTGCTGATTCGGTTGTGAACCAGCAGCAAGCTGCCGGAGGCCAGCAAACAGCCGTGCAGCGCAAGCCCATTGGTCGGGTACAGCGGTTAGCCACGCCAGATGAGGAAAACATGCCGGGGACCAACGACGCCCGCATGGCGGAGGATAAAGAAATCCAGGAGAAGCCGGAAGTCCAGCGCATGGGCGAAGAGGAAGAGCCCGTGCAAACGATGGGTGAAGAAGAGGAGGAGCCCGTGCAGGCAATGGGTGAAGAGGAAGAAGAACCTGTACAGGCAATGGGTGAGGAAGAGGAAGAACCCGTTCAGGCAATGGGCGAGGAGGAGGAAGAGCCTGTACAAGCAATGGGTGAAGAGGAAGAAGAACCCGTGCAGGCAAAGGCAAGTGTGCCGACGCATACCCCTGCTTACTTTAGCACACGTCTCGCTGCAAGAAGCGGTATGGGAAAGCCTCTACCCAAAGCCGTGCGTACGCAAATGGAGCAGGGGATTGGAGCAGACTTCAGCAACGTGCGCATCCACACGGATACGGAAGCTGCGCAAATGAGCAAAGACATCAAGGCGCAGGCGTTTACGCGTGGGGAAGATGTCTACTTTAACAGCGGCAAATACGACCCCGTCAGTACGCAGGGCAAGCGCTTGCTGGCGCATGAGTTGACCCATGTCGTGCAGCAGGGCGCAGCGGCTCCGCTTGTGCAGCGCAAGGCACCGTCGGTATCTACACCCATTCCCGAAGGATATCAGCCGGAACGGGATGCTGAAGGAAAAATCAAGCACTACCGGGGACGTACCGCCGGGGTTGAGGTGATCATTTTGCCCGATGCTGTGGGCGATGTGCCCGCAGGAAAAAGCGGTGTTACCAGTATTTCACACGACCCCTGGTCGATTAACGCAAAGGCAGATCACAATGGCCGCGTTGCTGAAATCTCAGAGTTGCCGGTAATCAAAATGTACATCCAGACCACGTATCGCGCTGGTGTTGATCCGTCCCTGAATGCAGCGTATGGACGGGGCACAACCGGGGCAGATAAAGCCGCCGGCAACACCAGCCTGCGACACCATGAAGGCACCCACGGGACAGCTTTTATGGCCTACATGCGCAAACATCCGCTCCCCGTTTTTCAGGGCAAAGTGGGCATGAAGGCGGATCAGTTTCAGCAAGCCATTGGTGCGTTTGAACAATCGCTCACAACCTATATGGACAACCTGGAAAAGTACAGTACCAAACACGTTGACTGCGTTGGTACACCCGCATCGGATATTTGTCCGGTTGAATAAATGACACCCAATCTACAGACCACCCTGCAGTTTATTGCCGATCTCACGCGCCACAGACTCGGCACACACTTCGATAAAGAAATCCCGCTGCCCGAGATTCCGGAAATGCTGGATGACCAGCATCCGTTCACTGAACTCGTGCTCGGTAAAAAAATGCTGGCGGATGAATACGTGGCGGTAGCCGTTGGTCTCGTTCCTCATATCGACCCAACGTTCTTCGATAAAATAGTAGCAGAGTTTTTACCTCCGTCACAAACCGACTTCAAACCACTGGGCGGATACAAAAGCAGCCAGCTCCGCACCTTTTTGCCCACCGGTGAAACGGTGCTTTTCCTGCTGGCAGACGGTAACCTTGAGCAGCGCATCGCCACGCTGCGCATCTTTGATCCGGACCATTACTTTGCCTCCGACCGCATACTGCAGATTGAAGGGATTGGGGTCGGAGAACCGGTGTCTTCCGGGCAATTGGTGTTGGATACAGATTGGGTAGAGCGGATTCTTTTTGGAAAGGTCCGGCGCCCGCGTTTTGGTATTGGGTTTCCCGCTGAACGCGTTGAAACGAAGTTGGCATGGGAAGATTTGGTGCTGCCGGCCTCAACGCTCCAGGAGATCGAAGAACTTCAGAGCTGGTTGCAACACGGCGCGACGCTGATGGAAGACGAGGCTTTTGGCCGGCGGCTAAAGCCTGGGTACCGCGCACTCTTTTGGGGCCCGCCGGGTACCGGTAAAACCTTTACCGCTGGTTTGTTAGGCAAACATGCCGGGCGCGATGTATACAAAATCGATTTGTCCATGGTGGTTTCCAAGTACATCGGCGAAACCGAAAAGAACCTTTCACGGCTGTTTGACAAGGCCGAAAACAAAGACTGGATCCTGTTCTTCGACGAAGCCGACGCCTTATTTGGCAAGCGTACCAATGTGCGGGATGCACACGACAAACATGCAAACCAGGAAGTATCGTATTTGCTGCAACGCGTGGAAAATTACAACGGCCTGGTAATCCTGGCATCGAACTACAAAAGCAACATCGATGATGCGTTCATGAGGCGGTTCCAAAGCATCATTCACTTCCCCATGCCGCGGCCACATGAACGCAAACAACTGTGGCAGAAGTCGATGCCGGCGCAGTGGGATGCAAAAGAAATTGAACTGGAGGAAATTGCCCTGAAATATGAAATTACGGGGGCGAGTATTCTCAACGTCGTTCAGTTTGCCTGCCTGCGGACCCTAGCGCGGAATGATAGCCGGCTTTCGAATGAAGATATGTTAGAAGGCATTGCACGAGAGTTTAAGAAAGAAGGGAAATCGGCTTGATTATTTAGTAAATACTTAATTGATTAGGGCGTGTTGACAATTAACAGGTAAATCAATGTTTTTGAAGCATATTGTGTTTATCAAGGCGTTTTTCGAGACGCGATGCAGCGCATCGTGCGAGGAAAAGAACGCAGATAGACGCAATATGAGCGAAAACAATCTTTTCAAGTTGATTGTCAACACGCCCTAGTCATTGGTCTATTAAAAGATCGCCATTCCTAGGCAAATATCTGAAAATTCAGCCCTCGAACAGCCAATACAAAATACTTCTGTTCACAATCCGCTATGGCAGATCCTTTGCATGTAGAGCTACTCAAAGAGGGTGTAGATACATGGAACGCTTGGCGTAAGGACAATCCTGATATTCTCCCGGATCTGAGCAACGCTATGTTAGCCGGCCATGATCTTTCCATAGCAAGGTTGCAAGGGGCAACTTTGGCTGGGGCAGAATTAAGCGGCACTGAGCTTATGCGAGCTAATCTGAACGGTGCCGAAATGACTTCTGC
>JBCCIM010000256.1 GCA_039111535.1 Bacteroidota bacterium
GGGTTTTCGGGTTTTCGGGTTTTCGGGTTTTCGGGTTTTCGGGTTTTCGGGTTTTCGGGTTTTCGGGTTTTATAAAAAATGAATTCCGTACATCAAGAAATGCGAACACCAAAAAACGAAATCACGACAACACGAAAAAACAGAATCACAAAAAAACAAAAATTACACAACACCGAATCACACAACACGAAATCACCAAAACACGAATACACAGAAGCCCGCTTAGTTAAAAACAACCGGCGACCCCATCCGGATCTTTACGGGCTCGCCATTTTTCCGCGCGGGTGAGAACACCATATCGCGCACTGCATCCTCCGCAATCTGGTCGCAAATCTCGTGGATGCCGGCTGCTGTGGCTGTATCCAGCACAACGCCTTTCTCATCTACTACATAAACAATGGTGACCTTTCCCCTTACAGGACAATCTGTTTTAGCAAGGCGTTCATTAACTGCTTTCTGAAGTGCATTTAGTCCTCCCATCATTTCAGCCAGTTGCAATCCTTCGCCGGCAAGGTTGTTTTCGATGCCTTCGATATGATCAAAAGTGTAATCACGGGCTTCCGCTGACACGAGGGGCTTTTCTTGCATTTCCGGAGTTGCGGTACCGGCGCAACCGGCTACTATCACACACAGGATCACAGCCACTAATAAGGTAAATCTATCCACTGTACAAGGCGCTTTGTTTGTTAATTGTGCCTATCTGACGCACGCATCCTGAGAAGGTTTACACGTCAGGCATCTGCAACCAATCCAACAACAACATCCATCACATTGGTGTGCGTGGGACCAGGCTTGAGCAAACTATTCATTTCCAAAAAGAAGGTATACGCATCGTTATCGTTCAGGAACGCCTGGGGATCGCGTTTCCGCTGACGGGCCAGTTGCAATGTTTTCGGGGTTGCAAATGCGCCGGCAGCATCTGTGGGGCCATCGATACCGTCTGTGCCTCCGCTGAGGAGCAACAAGTTTTTGCCGGCCCCTTCAATTTTGAACGCACTACCAAGCACCAGTTCCTGATTGCGCCCGCCCATGCCTTTGCCTTTCACTGTCACCGTGGTCTCTCCTCCCCAAAGATGACACACTGGCCCTTGCGCATCACCTGTCATGATGGACTCAGCCAGTGTTTCACCGGCAATCCGGGCTTCTCCTTCCACCCACTCCTCGTGGATTTTTACGTCGTAATGCCGCCGCGCAGCTTCACGGCATGCAGCCTTTAGTGCATCCCGGTTGGTCCCAATCAAATGGGTTTGTACGTTTTCAAACAGCGTACTCTCTGGTTTTGGCGTTTCGAATGCCGGGTCTTTCGCGCCTTGCTCGAGGTGGGCACGCACCGATGCCGGCACCTTTTCCCACAGGTTATACGTACGTAGTACGCGGATCGCGTCATCGAAAGTCGTCGGGTCTCCTACGGTGGGGCCACTGGCAATGACACTAAGATCATCTCCAATCACATCAGAAATAACAAGTGCCACAGTTTCAGCCGGCATCCCGCGTTGCGCAAGCCGGCCACCACCGAGCAATGACAGGTGCTTGCGCACCGTATTGAGTTCGCGTATATCAGCGCCACACCGCAAAAGTTGCGATACCGTTTGCTGACCATCTACCAGGGAAATCCCGTCTGCAAAGGCCATCGTCAACGCAGATCCCCCGCCCGAAATCAACACAATAAACAGGTCTTCCGCTGTGCAGTTGGATGCCAGTTCAAGTAACACATGCGCCGCGTCTTCGCTGGTTTGATCGGGCACGGGATGGCCGGCCTCCAACACATTGATTTTTTGCGGACGTTTAAAAGGATACGGCAGGGTTTCGCTGTACCCCTTGGGCACAACTACGCAACCCTCTGCCAGGTCATCGCCGAGTTTGTTTTCAACCACCCACGCCATCGCCATCGCCGCCTTCCCCATGCCGGCTACAACAACACGACGATATTCTCCAAAAGACCGTGTTGTAAGGTCTTCCCATGCAACCTGATCTAACAATACATCTGCCTGTACACCCTGCACCGCAGCAAGGAATATTGCACGCGCATCGTCTATGAGTTCTTGCACTGTTCGCCTTTTGCTTTAAACCTGGATAAAGAATCAAAAAGTGGGATTCGTATTATACTAAATAACCCTCACGGAAATTCCGTGCCAACTATAAAACTTAGACACTGCCCTTGCTGTTTTTCTTCTTTTTTAGTCTGATTATTGGCACTTCGAGTTATGCAATAACGGATAATATGGCTCCTGGCGATCACGTAGATCCCGTTTTTGTCGTAAAACACAGCCGCGCAGCATCTGCCATATCTAGGCTACCCGAGATCTCCCAAAATGGGACTTCCCTGCATTTCTCAGCTGATACCCTCCGTGCCCTCATTATTTTCACCCGTTTTAAAGATGACAACGTCGCCGGCGACCCCAATGTGGCCTACCGCGACTGGCCCCTTTTTGATAACCCCAACCAGTTGCCGGCTTTTGCAAAATCCTTGCTTGCGCCTGATCCCGCTCCTCCCTTTGCTGACAGTTCTTTGACAGCGTATCTCTATGAACAATCGCTCGGCAAGTATGTCATGTACGGCACCGCCTACGACTCAGTGCTCATTTCTGATCACCCGGAGACACGCTATCACCGAAGCCAGGGCGGCTATGGGTTGCTTACCAAGGAGTTGCTCGACAAACTAGACCGATATGGGTTTGACTTTAGCCAATATGACAAGAACAAGGATGGCTATATCGACTACCTGTTTGTTATTTTACGGGGAGATTCAGCCCGCGACAAGAAGCAGTTTGTCTGGACGGGCGCATCGTGCCTCGACGCGCGCTGCAGCGGCTCCGTGGCCGGCGGTGGGCCACGCGAATTGCCACTGTATGATGGCATAAAAATAGATTGGAATCTCTCTGGCTCTTACATCATCCACAGAACCCAGGGTAACATCATTCCCCTGATCTACCACGTGCGGCTCATGGCACACGAACTAGGCCACGACTTGTGGCGAGAACACTTTGTGCACATCCCTGCGCTCCAACAGAATGACGTCCCGCGCTCACACAACCGCGGCCGCGGCAAAGACTGTATCGGATACATGTTGATGGCCGGCGCCGGCGGCGCGCAAGACTGCCAGGGCGCTCAAACCATCTCGGCGTACGAACGCGATCTGCTGGACTGGATTGACTGCAAGGTGCTGTCTACTTCAGCCAATAACCTCGAGCTCGGCGACCTCTACACGACATCAGATTGCTACAAAGTCTCACTCGAAGCACGTCCGATGGGCCGGCGCCTCTACCTGTCCAATTTGCAGCGCGTAGGGTATTTCGATCAACTGCGGCGTGGTGGAATAAACGAGCAGTTTGACATGGGCCTGCTCCGCACAACTGGCCTCCTTGCAACCTATGCCCGGGGATACAGTGCAGACATCCTCCCCGCAGACAATACCCTACAGCTTGTCATCGACAACAAGGCATATGAAGGAGACCTGTTTGGGCCCGGTACAGCAACCCAGCTTACCCCCTGGACGCGCCCTAACAGCAGCGGCTACAACCGATATGCCGGCGACGTTATACATACCTGGATAGCCGTAGACAACATCAGGTACGATGTACAGGACACGACGCGCATGTTGTTCGACTTTCACGAGGACTTCCGCCAACAACCCATCATCCGAGAGGACTCGTGGCTTGGCGAAGGGCTGGCAGACTTTACCTTTGACACGCCGATTACAGTCACCAACAACAGCGTGTTGACCATCGAAAAAGAAGTGCGCGTTGCCGACGCTTTGTTACTGGACAGGAATACGGCTATACACGTCGCGGAAGGCGCCACATTGCACCTTTTATCCTCGAGTAGACTCCAAATGCTGGGCAGCACACGCATCACGGTAGCCGGCACCTTCGTGATGGATGGTTTGGTACAACGCTCTCTACACACACCGATTGAACGTGTGGGTGACGGCATCATTAAATCCAACCTGGTCGACTAGCTACTCAGCAACAGAAAAGTGCAGCATCATGCCGGCTTCCAGATGCTCAGCAATATGGCAGTGCATCATCCAGTCCCCAGGGTTCGACATATCAACCAGCAGATCAATGGTTGAACCAACCGGCATAAGGGCCGTGTCTTTCCACACCAGGTTTTGATTGGGTACGCCATCTATAGAAAGCACCAGATAACGCTGCCCGTGGATGTGAAACGGGTGGTTCATGGGATGGAAGGTTTTCGGGTCATTGAAGATGCGCAATTTTATCACATCTCCTTTTTCAAAAGCCCAGTGGATGTCCATGTTTTTGAGCCCAGTTGCCGGCTCCTTCAAAATCCACTCTACCTGGTGTCCCGTAGAGAGCCAGTTCATCATCGGCATGGCATCATTCCACTCGATGGGCGGCACGTAGAGTGAGTCGGCTTCCATCGACAACATAATAGGGACCGGCAGCTCTTTTACGGCCAGGGTTAACGCCAGCGTTTTGTCGACGGGTTTATCAAAATATGCCCGGTACTGGTTGATGTCTTCCTGTACTGCAGTGTGCTCGCGCAAGACATCAAACGGCGAGGCAAGCGCTTCATCCACAGCAGTTTCGCTGACGGTGATGATGCCCAGCGTATCAACGTGCGGGTAAAATTCTCCCCGAAAATGGTCGATGGCCTGGATGGTATTGGTAAAAGCGTACGTACCCGGCTTGTCAAACTTCACTTCAACCACATACCGTTCAGCCGGCGCGATCGGAACACTGGCCACCCATGCCTCTCGTTCAAAACGGCTCACATCCGATGCGACAAGTTTGATCGGCGCGCCATCAAACAGCAGATTGAAAGTACGAGAATTTGCTACATTTGTAAGGTTAAACCGCACCACTTCGCCCTGTGACAGCCGCAAACGGTAATCGGGCTGCCCGTTGACCAGCTTCACATTCCCAAAGCGCCCCATCAGCGCGTGGGTTGCTGTGTTGGCTCCCCAGGCAATCATGCCGCGGTCGTCAATCAGGATATCATCCAGAATGAGCGTCTCTTCCCGATGCACGGGATTGTAATAATCTGCAGCAGAAGCCTTAACCAGCATGTTGCCATACAACCCCAGATCCTGCTGGATATCTTCGCGCATGTGCGGATGGTACCAGTAGACACCGGCATCTTCGAAATACAACTTGTACGTAAACGAGTCCCCCACTTCCACCGGCTTCTGCGTCACATTTGGGATGCCGTCATACTGGTTGTCGAGCCGGAGCCCATGCCAGTGCATTGTGGTCGGCATTTCGATGTTGTTCGTGAAATTGACCACAATTGTCGCACCCTGGTCAGCCTTGATGATGGGCCCGGGATACATGCCATTGTATCCGTACATAATGAAAGCCTGTTCGTTGAACGTGCGGCGGACAAGGCTGGCCTCAAGATCGAGTGTATCCCCGTCAGCCATCTCCACCACTTCAGCCGGCCGGGCTTCGGGGAGCATGTTTGCCATTTGGCCTGCGCCAGGCAAAAACGGTTCAACCGGCGGCAATTCGTTTTCGATGCCCGGCATCATGGGCATAGACATATCCATCGGCGGCATGCGCCACTCATCATCAGAAGCATCCATGTTGTGCCCGTGATGCATATCGTGCATGTCGTGATTTTGCCCGAGCACCAAGCCTGGCAAAGAGAGCAGTCCAATCAACAAAAGAAAAGAAATCCTGACGCGGTTATTCATCCACATGGTTGCTACTGCTTAAAGAAATCTCGGAAGCAATAAAATATTAGGGTACTCTACCACTACACGTACCAAAGACATCTTACCTCAATACCCGTAAACCGCACAAGGTTCGCTTTCATAAGGACCGTGGCCGGCCATCGTGTGCATGTACCCGCTGCGGGATAAGCCGCGAAGCACAACCGGTCCCTTCCATCGTGGCTGGTCTGGGTCTACTGTTTCTTCCAGCGTGATGATTACCAGAAACTTATTCCAGTCCACTTCGCCACTGATCTGGTGACCGGCTTCGAGAGGACCGAGTTGTTTGATGTTATCAAGTTGTGGTGTAGATACCCAGGCAACATAGGTGCCTTTACGCGCCGGCGCCATGCGATCAACCTTTATATCCAGGTTGTAGATGTAGCTTCCATCCGCGCCAACAGCAATGCCAAACGGGGTTGACTTATAGACGACGGTCCCAACGCCTGTAGCCACGCCGGCCCCCGGTACTTTTCGCGTTGTCACCAGATCGATCTGGTAATACGGCGGCGGGTCCGGATCAACCACCACACATGCATCTGTGAGGGGCGCGCTGTCTACTACAGCATCATCAACAGGGCCAAGTAGCCAAATCGACATCAGCAAGCCAATAAGTACGTACATCTAACTGTGCTTTGTTTGGATCAAAGTTTTTTGTCACGGCATCATTGTTACTGTGCAGCCGGCCCTTCGTCGAAGTTTTGCACACTCGACACGTTGGGCATGCCCCAGTCGTCGCCATGCCAGCCATTAAACCCATCCATGCGGAAGGTCCAAAACCCGGTAGTCATATCGCTTACGACAATGAGGCCATCTTCATTCCGCACATCCACCCCAAAAGCACCGTTAAACATAGGGTAGCGGTCTGAATTTGGGGGACCAATATAGGTATCGTAGTACGCCACGGTCTGCGGGTTTTTCGGGTCACTCATGTCGAAAATCTGCAAACCATCGAGGTATCCCGACACAAATACATAAGGCCAACGCACTTCGTGGTTATGCACGAGGTGCTTCCAGTTGGCTGTCCAGGCGCTGATTGGATTGCGGATGTTTTTCCGCTCCCCGTCGAGTGCCGGCTTGAGGTCAAAAATACGCAGCGGGGCGTACTGATACTCCGTTTCAGCAATCACGTAACGGCCATCGGGCGTGGGCGTAAAAGTGTGTCCGTAGCGAACACCTGAAATACCAGTCAGGGTGACCAGCAATTCTGGATTATCAAGATCTGTGATGTTATACACGTAATAGCCGCCGGTGCCGCCGCCATAAAATCTATCCTGCGCCGTTTCAACGTGGTAGCCCGCATAGAAATCGTGGTACCCGCGCCGGCCACTCTCGTCCGGATTTGGAATACGCGCAATAAGCGCTTCATCAACTTTACCCTCGACAACCATTCCCATGTCATACACGTGCGCATATGCACCGTTGACCGTGGTCAGTAACAAGACGCGGCCGTTGGAGTGTTTGTAGATAAAGATGTTATGGAAGCCGCCTGGAAGCGAAGGCTCGCGGATGCGCGCAACTTCTTTCACCTCCTCGGGATCTGGCAACCCGGTGACATCCAGCACAACCGCACCCAGGTCGCTATCAGGGCCACCCTGCCCAAATTGCAGCGACTGCACTACATAATACCGATCATCCCACTTGAAATACTTAACGTCCATCCCACCCGTAGGAAGGTGCAAGTCCTGGTCTTCGATCCGCCAGCGGTACAAAACTTCTGGTTTATTAGGATCTTTGATGCTGATAATGTCTGTACCTTTGGGGCCAAAATCTCCGTAAACC
>JBCCIM010000257.1 GCA_039111535.1 Bacteroidota bacterium
CAGTCTGCGATCAGTCAGCAGGTGCGCTCGCTTGAGACCCGGCTGGGTGCGCAACTTTTCATCCGAAAGCCAAGGGGGCTGATCCTGACGGATGACGGTCGAAAGCTGCTGCCGAAAGTTGGCGCTTCGCTGGATCAGTTGACAGAGTGGTAATCCACCGCTTCCAATCACACACAGGAACACATGTATTGCACACATAAAAGTTCCATCTTTTCCAATATACTTGGTATTTTAATCATCTCGGGATTACTCCTTGCTGGCTGCTCAACGCCGGAGGAAGTACCTGAAGTCGAAGAAGTGCCTATTGATGCTGAAGCATTCTACTTTGAGCCGATTGGCCAGGGTTCTCAGGCTTCGTTTGTAGAACGAACAGAAGAGGTAGTAAGAGACTCGCTTACATGGGTTGCCTTCAGCGAGAAAATGCAGACGGTCCTGCCGTTTCAAGATGTAGACTTCAGCCAGGAAATGGTGGTATTTGCAGCCGTGCCGGCCACCCATGGCGGCGTAACGGTACAATTTGAATCTGCTGAACGGGTAGAAGACGAACTTGTACTCAGCTATATGCTCGGTCTCCCGGGTGCTGATTGCCGGATTATCGACAGCCCCTCCGTGCCATTCCAGGTGATGATTACGCGCAAAGTAACGTTACCTGTGCGCTTCGAATACCGGGAAGAACGCCACTTCTGTACGATGGGCTAGAGCTTCACACCCGCTGACAGGTACCATGAACGTCCAACCGAAGGAATAATCCCCGGCCCAGGATAGCCCGTGGCGCGGCGAGTGAAATACCGCGTGTCTGCCAGGTTGTTGATCCCCGCTTCAAGCCGAAAGCGATTGAACGTGTATCTCGACGAGATATCCATTACGTTGTACGCGGGAATGAGTCCTTCGATAGCTGTTGGCGTACGTGCTGCGTTTGTAGCATCTGAAAATTGCTCATCTACCAGTGCTATTTGCCAGGCCAATTCAAAGTTGCCATGCGTAACAGTAACGCCAGTTTTCAAGTTGTAACGTGGGACAAGCTCTACGTCATTCCCTTCTATACCAGGCTCATCGGAATCGGAGTAGGTCGCCTGTATTAAAGCAAAATTTGTGAACAGAGAAAGACCCGCCCGATTATTTTTCTTCAAAAACGGTCGCAGCACGTCAAATTCAGCGTACAACTCGAGTCCATAAATAGATGCGTCTGCGACATTGGTGCGGTACCGAAAAATTCTATCTACGAGATTATTAAACTGCGGATTGGGTTCGCTGCGCAGGACAGTGCCAATCCGATCTTTGTAGGCCAAATGAAACAGGCTGATGTCGTAGTTTAATAAACCGTATGATGCACCCCGCGCGCCTAACTCAACATTAAACCCGCGCTCGTCCTGGATATCAGGATCCACTTCCAGTCTTCCCACTGATACGCGTATGTCGTTAAAGTTAATCGCCCGGTAGTTTTGGGAAATGTTACTATAAAACTCGAGCGATGGGCTTTCTTTGTAACTCGCTCCCAGGCCAAAAAACACAAAGGAACGTGTTCTATCCCGGACCTCGTCTATCTGCTCATCCAGCAGAATATTTCCAGCAAGATCGCGAACTGTATTACGATAATAACCTTCCGCTTCAGTCCGTATATACTCAAAACGCGCACCAGGTACGAAGCTTAACTTAGGCCCCATATTCAGGATTTTCTCTGCGAAAAAAGAGAAATTGGTATTAGGCAAGTCAAAATCTGAGCCCTCTAATAATGTTGGATTGTTGTACTCAAATACTGCATCGTTTTCAGCCGAGCCCTCTCCTTGCATACGGTCTGTAAATCCTTTGTAATACCGCATACCCAGTAAGAGGACAGAGAAATCATTCAAGAGAGGATAGCGGTGAATAAATCGCGTCTCATTGCCCCAATTAGAAAAACGATCGCTGATAAAGTCCCGGTTTCCGCCAAAGTCGATGCGGTCGATACGCCCAAGATTGCCCAGTGCATCTCTGCCGGCGCGCAGGGCAAAGAAGCGCGTATTGAGGTTTGTGCGACCAGACAGTGCATAATCAGAGGAGAGTGCAAATAAATTCCAATCCACAGCAAACCAATTTCGTTCGCGATTCGATTGGCGGGGATTGTCTGCAAATTGGGTATCTGTAAGTCCACCCGGTTGCTGGGCGAGGTAAGACATGTAGGTATACTCACCCTTGATGGACCATGCAGGCGTTACGGCATATCGCAATGCGCCGTACACGACGTCTTGATTCAATCCTTCATTCGGACGCCAGCCATCGCTTTGTTTACGCTGATAGAATGCATAATAGTTTATCTTACCAGCAGTTCCGCCGAGGCTATTAAATGAGTTAAACAACCCAAATGCCCCCAATGTCTGCATCGAGGTGAGGCTGAAGGGTTTATCTGCATCACCTTCTCTGAACCTGAAGTTTATGACCCCGCCAAACTGCGTACCGTATTGCAACGAAGCCGCTCCGCGAATGACCTCAATAGACTGCAATGCCTGCACAGGTGGAGTATAATAACTTTCCGGATATCCAAGCGCATCAGCTGCAATGTCGTAACCGTTTTGACGGGTATTGAAGTTCGAGCTCCGATTGGGGCTAAGGCCTCGACCGCCTATACCCAGCTGAATGCCGGCACCATCACTTTCCCAAATATTTAAGCCGGCCACCTTCGCATAAACTTGCCGGCTGTTGTTGGTGGCCAAATTGGCCGTAATCTCATCGATGACAACCACTTCATTTTTCTTGGCATCATAAATTCCGTCACGTTCAACCGCCCGCAATCTTTTGAGGCCAAATGCCCCCTGGTTTTCTGCATCAACGGTGATTTCTTCAAGGCTCGTTTCGAGGTCCTCAAGGATGATCGATAGCATAATATCTACCTTATCAATCTTAACGACACGCCTTTCCAGTTTTTTACCAGCAAAGAAGGCCGTTAACCCATAGTCACCTGCAGCAAGATCGCTGACTGTAAATTGTCCATTTGGCAATGTGTTAACCGTTGCCAACACATTGAAATAAGTACTATCGGTCAGATCGGCAGATGGCGAAACAGCGATTGTAACAAGTTCTATTGGCACGCCCTTAACATCAACGACACGCCCTTTTATGGAAAAAGTTTGCGCATTTGCAGTTTGCCAAAGGCCACATAGGCTCATGCTTATTACAAAAAAAATAATTTCGCTACGTCCGGGCATAGTTATTCGTCATCGAATGGCAATATCCATTCTTTGGTGGCAAATCCGCGTTCTTCTTTAGTGAGATCTACAGTAGGGTCGATAAATCGACGGCTCCGACGGCCATTGAGCGCAACAAAAGCATCTGCAGTAATAGCAACATCCTTAATGCCTTCTGCTTGATATTGTGCTTCAAGAAAGTGCGCAAACTGGAGCATCATATCGGGCTGGGTTGCCATCATTTTTTCCTGGTTCGGCGTTAAATAATCCCAGTTAGCGATTTCCCAAGACCTACCCGATGCAGGATCATTCACGTTGAAAACGGTATAGCCTGCTTTTTCCATGAGCATAACGCGCCATGAAAATCGATATCCTTGCTCCGTCCAAAAAAGCGTCCCCGGATACAAAGCGGAGCGAAACGGCACGATCAACTGAAGTGCAAAATGCATAACAATGACCATCCCGAGGGCATATTGCCAGCTCTTTGAAAGAGAAAGCGGTAGGGTGTTATGTGCCACTCCCTCGCGCGTACGTAGCGAAAACGCACGACGCAAAATCTGAGCTATGCTTTCGAGTAATCGTTCATGAAAACCGGCTGAGAAATAAATCAGCGTACACAGGATCATGATGTAGGGAAACATACCAATCTGAAACAACAGCGCTGTCATCAGATGGAAGCAGATTACCGCTACATATGCTAAAGGCCGGGTACGGTGATAAAGAAGGAAGAATACAATTGTCAGATCATAGATTGCGCCGGCCCAGCTAAAAACAAAAGCTGTTTCAGGCTGAGCAAACAACTGCCCGATTAGCGGAAGATGGGACATTGCCGGCAGCCAGATACTGAGTGGCATGGCCTCGAATAGCCAGTCGGTATTAAGCTTTGCGAGGCCGGCGTAGAAATAGACAATACCCAATTGCAGTTTAAAAATATTGATCGTCCAGGCCGGCACCTGGTCAACCCGCAAAGCCGGCTTTAGGAATACGTCAAATGAAAACCCGCGATGTGCCGGTACCAGAATCAGCAAAAAACTGAGTATACTGACAAAGTAGTAATGGTTCAGGTAGTTCGATTTGTCGATAAGTTCGACGTACGTGAAGAGCAGAAAAAAACTAACCGTAGCAATGCGGTATTTAAAACCGAGCATAATGCATGCTGCTGCGAGTCCCATCAACACAAACACGACATACATCCCGTTCCCATCGAGGGGTTGTACCCAGTCAAATCCATAAAAAGTAAAATGATAAACCGGAGCGATGTACAGTTCATAAATCCACCCTTTAAGAGCAAACCGGATAATGCTGACTAGCATTATAAAGCCGAAAAGCACCCTTAGTGTAACCAAGGGTGCTATCGACACAAGCTTCTCTATGAACCGGTACCGGGAGTCAGTCACCGTCGGTATCCTGGTAGGTAATTGAAATCCCCAGGAACGATGTCATGTCAACTTTCAGCAGGACAACGAGCTCCTGCATTTTTGTAAAGGTAGCAACTACCTTGTTTACATCATCGTCAATCTGAGCTTTCAACGGATCTGATAATCCTTCTATCGCTGTAATACTTTCCTGCAATGTGGTTACAATATCATCAGCCAAAGCTCCCTGCTCGATAAAGTCAAGATTATCCTCAAGACCTAATCCATCTTGTCCAGCAGCTGTGACACCGCTGAATAAACGGCCTATACTTTCCAGGTTGGCTTTGGCCAGTTCTACTGAGTATCCTGCGTAAAAAGCTTCTGTTGCTTTAGGACGAGGAACCCCCGCACTCCGAACGCCGGCCGGTATCCCAATTTTACCATCCCTTGTGAATCGCTCGAAATGCAAAACTACCGCATTGATAAGTTGACCCAGCGAACTGCCGACATCGGTACCACCGTTGTCTTCACTAAGGAAGGTCCCTACGTAGTTTCCACCATTTGCTGCCCATTGTTGGACAACAAAATCTGTGTTCGATTTTACAAAATCGACGTTATCGGTCAGGTATTGCACCCGGGCTGAAGCGTCGGCATCCGATGTGAATTGGGCAACTATTTCATCTGGAGTCAGCCCTTCGCCATGCAACAGATAATCCATCGCAGGAAATCCACCCGCAGCGATATTCTGAATGGATCCGAGCGTATAACTGCCGGCAACAATGTTATCATTGATTTGCGTCGTATTGGTCGGGTAAGTATTCAATACACCCCGAAGCGCTACAGACTCAGCCGGCCCAAACTGAAACATGCTGACTTCTTGCCAGGCCATACGCGTCGCTTTCAATGCATCTTGCGCAGGTACAAGCGTGGCAGCCGTCGGGTCCCCAGCGAACGCCGCGACGGCTGCCTGTAAGGCATCAGTTGACTCCTGAAATGCTGCATAAGCAGGCAGAATGATGTTATTGGCAACATTATCCAACATGCCTGCACGATCAAACGTCTCCACCGGTGGCGGATCCATGGGATCCAGCGGCTCTTCGTTGTCGCCTGCGCTATCGCAAGCAATTCCGAAAAACATGAGTCCAACTGCAAGCAAAGCCAGATATGTAAAACGATACTGCGTTTTCATAGGAGTCTACGTTTCTAGAGGTCGTCCTGAACAGGTGCGAGGTCTGGAAACGCAGCCACGATCTTTGACTTAGCCGTATTCAGACCCAGCACAGTAGCATTCCAAAAATTGCCATCCGAACCAAAGTCGGTTTCCATGATCGTTTCCAGTTCACCCAGATCCATGGTACGCTGCGGGCTGTAGCGCAGTGCATTGGTGAATGCCCACGCTTCAGAGAGTACGTGGAATGCTTCACCTGTTTTGCCTTCACCAAGGAAGCCAATCGTATCATTGATGTAGTGAACAGCTGTGCCAGCAGCAACAAGTTCAAAGGCGCCATACAAAACGTCACGCTGTGTGTCCTTGGCTGCCAAATCATTATTAACAATCGCAGTACGACCTTCTTTTAGTGCTGTCATGATCAGGCTGTTTGTACCAAGCAAGCCGTTGTTCACATTGTCAACAGTGTTGGAGTAGTGGCTCCAGAAACGGTCTTCGCTACCACGCTCAGAAGGCCATGGAGAAGTGAAGTCAAGGGGTGGATCCCAGTAACCAAATGCCTCATCCCAGTGGTGCTCCATCGCTGTATAGTTCTTGCCTTCAGATAGCTCGAAGTTTTCAACGTCGTTACCAATACGGACGTCGGTCAGGTACGTATTATAGATCTGGTTGTACAGTACAGCGCCCATCAAGCCTTTTTCGATGAACTGGGTAAACTCACGACCATTTTCATCGACCAGTACCGTATTGCCGCTGTTTTCGCGGACAATCAAACCAGCTGTACCATTCGTGGCCTCAACACCCGCATTACCGTCTACACTTGCAGCTGCTGCACGCGCAAACATGTCTTCGAAAAGTTGTGCATCAAGATCAGGCACAAAAGTTTTGTCTTTTAGCTGTTTGGTAGAGGTAAATGTAAAGTTTCCAGCACCGTCGCCACCTGTATTGGCAAACATGTCAAGGAATACTTGTTCAGAAACCACAGCACCGCCGTCAGCGGTTTTGATGTATGCTTTGATGGCTTCAAGCTGATCAAGACGCTCGATTTGGCCGCTGTAAGAAACCGAAGTTTCGCCATTACGGGAAAACTCGTAAGTTGACGGTGTATCGATCGATTTAGTCGTTGTTACCATAGCAGTAACTCTCGTGATCGCGTCTTCCTCGTCAGTAAGGGTGAAAACAAGATTGAAAACCGTTCCCAGCGTGGTGGCACCAGGGATGTCAAAACTATGCGTGTAATTAGCCTGCATTGTGCCTGTCGTCACAGAAAGAGACGTTGGCCCGCCTCCATCAACAGCCAAAGTAAGCGACTTAACACCGGCTTCTGCATCAAGAGCAAGCGGGATTGAAACTGTTGTACCCCGGGGGCCCTCGACTTGAAGCATGTCACCACTAAGACCTGGTGGCATAGGATCATCGTCATTACTATCGCAAGCACTGACGGTCACCGCCAGCAATAGAAGTACTGCAAACAAATATGCTTGCTTGAATTTCATGATAGCGTTCATTTTATGAAAGTTTATATAATGGGATAATCCTCCCAGCCACCTTACAAGCAGAGGTGACCGGGAGAACCATGATCAGTTGTCACACATCAGATATAATAACGCTTATTTAGACTTAATCCAAATAAGAAGTTGTGAAAGTATTGTTAACTCGCTAAAACAAGAAAAGCCGGCTATCGGGGATAGCCGGCTTTCAAAAA
>JBCCIM010000258.1 GCA_039111535.1 Bacteroidota bacterium
AATTTACTACACCCTGAAGTATGAATACTAAAAATAACAGTGTACTCCAAATCGCCCGGAACGTCACTTATAAACCCGCGTCCAGCCTGAATCATCCCATTTGAGTAGGGATAGTCCAGTAAAAGGATCCTCCAATGTGCTCACATCTGCAAATGCAAAAAGGGTGTCGTTTTGCGCAAAAACAGTTTTAAAGTGGCACAGCGCATTCGTTTGCAACAACACCAGATGATCACAATCACCACCTTCAAGAGCCTGCCAATGTATACCGTCCCAACGAGCCACACCGACTGCCACAGCATTACCTACACGCAAGAACGAACCAACAGCATAAAGGTCATCACCAGCAACTACTACCCTGTCAATTTCTGAGGCGAATTCAATGTGTCCACCAAATCGCTGGCTCCATCGTTGATCCGCCTCCACTTGTTGGCCCAATATGGGTAAAGGTAAGACCGCACTGAATAGTAGTAGAATAACGCACTGGTTGATACGCGAATATAGCGATGCCATAGTCCTCGAAGAAGTTGTATACTGGCGACAAGATTATTGCTTTGATGGTTCGGATAAGCCTATTGGCAACCATCTACCTTTTCCGTTCGCTACGTCCGTCAAATTAGACTGAAAGCCACATTCTTTTAATTTGTCTATGAACCGCGGATAACATGGCATTCAACAGTAATCCTCCAAAATGCTAAAGATAATTGTTAGGATCCCTTTAGGAAGTGTCCTGCTAGAATCACGCATTAGCAATGCCTTTCATCCATAAACCAGTTTAATCGATTCCCATCCAATTTGGCTGCCGGCTCCCATCGACTTTATCCAATTCAGCAGTCAGCAAGCTATCCAGTGGCCCCACAATAGCATGCAGGTCTGGATCTTGCCGGTTCACATGCCGCTGAAAAGTGCCGTACCCCTGTCCGTAAGTAATATCGCCCAGCAGGTTGTTATGCTGCTCCGGGTCCGTGCGCATGTCATACAGCTCATACTGATCCCATACGCCGTGGTAGGTCATGTAGCTGTAGTCTCTCGTGCGCAGGCCAAACGTTGTTGGGGTTTGCACCGCGTTAGGGTCGATGAAGTACTCATACACAAAGGCATCGCGCCAGGTGGTGTTATCTCCCTCGATGAGCGGGACTAACGAGGCGCCATGCATGGTCTCTGGTGCAGACAATCCTGCGAGGTCGAGCATGGTTGGGCCAAGGTCTACATTGAGGATAAACTCGGAGTTAATCGTCGGCTCGCCAATTTTAGCCGGCCAATGCACAAACGCCGGCACACGGATGGATTCTTCATACATCACACGCTTGTCGATCAAACCGTGCTCCCCCATCATGTAGCCATTATCGCTGTAATAGATGATGACGGTGTCTTCCAGTTGCCCCAGCCGTTCCAGCGTATCCGTGATTTTGCCGATACTTTCATCCACGCCAAGCATACACTCACTGTAACGCTGGAAAAAGCCGTTATAGTCGCCATAGTGGTTCACACTTGTGTGTCCCAACCCCCAGTCGCGATCTGCGCCATGCCAGCTTACACGTTGGTTTTTAAGCCATTGCGGTTTGCCTGTAAAATTTTCTTCCGCGTCGGGGCGTGGTACAACCACGTCCGCATAACGACCTTCATGGCGCGGCGCCGGCGTGAACGGCTCATGCACTGATTTATGTGACAGAAAAAGAAAGTATGGCTGATCGCTCCCAGCTTGCGCCTCAATAAATGCCATGCTCAAATCGGTGAGGATATCTGGTGTATATCCTTCATACTGCTCCAATGCACCGTTTATGTTCATCTCTGGGTCGTTGTATGGGCCCTGCCCTTTAAACGAAGCCCAATAGTCAAAACCTGGGCGCGGCATGTCATTCTTTCCACCCATATGCCATTTCCCCACAAAGCCGGTATGATACCCGCCTTTCTGTAACTCCTGCGGGAAGGTCGGTGTGCCAGCAAGAATCGGCGTTTCATTGTCGATAACCCGGTGCGTGTGCGCATATTGCCCGGTGACTATAGAGGCTCTGCTGGGTGAACAGAGCGACGTGGTCACGTACGCATGATCAAAATACAGGCTGCTCTCAGCCAGCTTATCGATGTTCGGCGTTTCCATCCACGGGTGTCCCCTGAAGCTGAGGAAATCGTGGCGCTGATCGTCAATCAGGATGAAGATGATATCTGGCTGATCTGATGGGGCCTGCGGTGCGGGGGTGCATTGGAGTCTTAAAACGCCAAGCAGTAAGAGGAAATAGGCCAGGATCTTTTGCATGAGGGCGCGCGGGCTAATTGGGATGGCAAGGTCCTAATCTTTGAAAAAAATTGCCCTTAAGCAAACATGCTATCTTACGACATCCGAGCAATCAATTTGTCCCCTGTTTAACGAACACCGAAACCTGGTACATCAGCTACGTATACTCGGGCAAACATCTTCCAACATCACCGACCCCGATTTTGCTATCCAAACAGTTTCCCTTCACGGTCCTCCTTGCGCTTGTATTTATGTGCCTGCTACAAGGCTGCATCCGACCAGATGCCTTTTACGGACTCTACCTCACAGAATGTGCTGCATGTCATGGCGATGGCTTTGAAGGCACCGGGCAGGGCCCTGCCCTCGCGAGCACCACGCCAACAGAAATGGGTACGCAAGCGGCGCTTGTTGAGGTCATCACTAACGGGGTGCCCGAAAAAGGGATGCCGGCTTTTGGCGAAACCCTCAGCGCCAATCAGATCAAACGACTGGCCATTCAGATTGCCGAAGTGCAGCTTGCCGGCGTAAAAGAAGGGGACTTTTATAATATCAAAGAGGCGTTTACGCTGCCAAAAGAACCGCTACAAACTGAACTGCACACCTTTCGCGTTGCACCCGTTGCAACCGGCCTTGACCCGCTACCTTATGCAATTGCCCCCTTGCCTGATGGTCGCATCCTCGTTACTGAAAAGAAGTATGGCCTCAGAATTGTCGCACCCGACGGGTCTCTATCACCGCTGCTTGAAGGCACACCCCAAACCTTCACAGATGTGTATGAAGATCCCACCCTGTTTATTCAATATGGCGGCGGCTGGTTGCTGGACCTAGCCCTGCATCCGGACTATGCGGAGAACGGTTGGGTTTACATGACCTACGGCGACCGTTGCACAGCGTGCAATGACGCAAGCCGCGCATCAGGTGAAGATGTCTCCATGCTCAAACTCATCCGCGGGCGCATGGCTGGCAATAAATGGGTAGATGAAGAGACGATCTGGCAGGCAGACTCCTCATCGTACACAATATCTCCCGATATTACCCTGGGTGGGCGGATTGCATTTGATGACGCCGGCCACCTCTATTTCACGGTGGGCATGAAAGGCTACAACAACCACTTCGGCATTCAAGACCTGGATCAGCCCGCTGGTAAAATTCACCGCATATATCTCGATGGGACTATACCTGAGGACAATCCTTTTGTTAGTCAGCCAGACGCCCTACCAAGTATCTGGTCTTACGGTCACCGCAGTCCACAAGGCCTCGAGTTTAACCCCCGTACTATGCAACTCTGGGGCACCGAGATGGGGCCACGTGGCGGAGATGAAGTGAACCTGATCCAGCCCGGCAAGAATTACGGCTGGCCGTTACATTCCCTTGGGCTAGATTATGACGGCACCCCGGTCTCGTATGGAGAGCAGTTGGGTATTGAGGTAGACATGGCAACAATCGAACTACCCAAATTAGACCTGACACCTTCGCCGGCTGTCTCCAGTTTCATCATCCATGATGGTAGCACCTTCCCCGAATGGAAAGACAATCTGATTGTCGGCTCATTAAAAGCCACTGAACTGTACCGGATGGTTGTCGAAGGCGATGAAATTGTACACAAAGAAACCATCATCAAAGGGTTCACACGAATCAGAGACATTGAGCACGGCCCAGATGGCACCATCTACCTGTTGCTGGAGCACGCAGATGGCGGTCAGATTGTGAAACTACAAAGAGACTAGACCGATCATCGCACAGCAGACGATCACTACAAAATGAAGGTATGCGTGTATTTCAGCAAAAAGGTCCTGCTCTCGGTTACAGGCAAGCGTGGGGCCTGCGGCTGGAATCTGTCGGTGTTTACGCCTTCGTTGTACACCAGCCAGAGGTCGTGCCCTTCACCAAAGTGGTAGCGCAACCGTGTGTTCAAACTGAGCCGGCCCGCGAGGCTATTGTACTGCACAAACGAAGCAGCAGAAAAGTGGGTATTGAGGGCCGCCCGGATTCTTACCCTCGGCAAATGCGCCGTAAATCGCTGGTCGCGATCGGGGAATCTGATTATATTTAACCCGTAACTCGCACCCAATTCGAGGTGTTTGGAGACATTCCATGCCAGCCCCGGCGAAAGAGAGGTTCGCCAGCCGTCATAAAAACTGCCACTTATCACTTCCGCCTCTGGTCTAAACTGCCACCCCTCAGGTGCGCCGGCCTCAAGCCACACGTCGTGAAACCAGTACGAACCAGTCGGCACTTCTACGTCTTCCGCCAGCGAAAAAGGGGAAAGCACATCTTCGTAGAAATGATCTGTTGAAATCAGGAACGTGGCGCCATTCTTCAACTCAAACCAGTAAAATGGATGCGCCCAAAACGACTCAACCGTGCCATCGCCATTTCTGAAATAGGCAGAGGTCCAGTTGCCAATCCAGTACCTGCGTAATGGCGAGGATGCGTCTTTAAAATTCTGATAGTTTACATCGGGCGAGACGTGGGTAAAGTCGGTTCTGCGGGTAAAGCCCATTCCCGGCAGGTAATCAGGACCAGACCAGGTCACGCCAAGATCGTAGCTTAGGCCTTCAATTTTGCGCCGCGTCCAATTGAACACTGCGCGGCTGGCATCCAGAAACTGGTAGTCATCGCTGTCAACGTGCGCCTCATCAAAACTCTGCACCCATTTCATGGTCAGGTACTCATCGCCGATGACCCGAATGATGCCATCGAGTCCCACTGCCACATTGTAGGTACCGTCTTCATCGAGCCGGCTGGTGACCATTCCTCCCACAGTTGAATAGGCGTTGAACGCTTGTTTACGGAGCCGCAATACGCCAAAGTTCTCCGTGGGCAAGCCATCCTGGCGGGCGGTTTGCATATTTAAAAAACCCACATCCCATGCATTAATTCGTCCAACCATTCGTGCGCCGCCCAATACGCGGACGGGCTCGCCATTGACGAGTCCAATCCGTCGGCTGTGAAACAGGCGGCTGCTTGCGCCACCGGTGTCAAAATCAAAAATGCCGGCGCGCTCTTGAAAGAACTGTCGTTTTTCAGGGAAAAAGAGGGAGAAGCGCGTAAGATTAATTTGCTGATCGTCCGCCTCCACCTGGGCAAAGTCTGTGTTGGCTGTTAAGTCGAGCGTAAGATTGGGCGTCAGATTGTACTTTAAGTCCAGGCCTATTTCGCGTGACGGATCACCATCCAATTCATAGGCTGAGCCGGCTTCATTCAGTTCAGCAAACTGATTCCCGCCGCCCAGTACATACGGCGAAACGTAAAGCGGATTCCGTCGCTCAATTCCTTCCAGAATCACATCTTGCATTTGGGAAGGCTTTCGATACCCGTTGTTGAATTCGGGAGAGATATCTGGAAAAAGGTGGCGTTCATTTGTGGTTGTCAGCCACCGATAAACAGACAGCCCAAATACAGCACGCCCATCTTCTACCTGGAAGCCCAGGCTTGTGAAAGGAATTCTGATTTCAGAAAACCATCCATCATCCGTGATGGTAGATGAAGCATCCCAGAAACTATTCCAGTCAAAATTCAGCCGCCCCTCTGCATCATTGGACACCGCACCGTCTGCTCGCAAGCCCAGCGGCGTTGTGTAAAACCACAGGGCTGACTCGTTATCGTTAAACGTATCAAGCAAGATCCCAAATGTATCATCGCCGCTCCATCCATCGCGATAAAGTGAGTTGGCGCGCATGTCCGACATGTCATTGACATAAAAGTGGCCGGCTGCATAGATGTAATTATCATCGTATGCCACACGGATTTCGGTACGCGTTGTTTTTTCACCGCGATAGGTGGGCGAATACGCAATTAAAGGAAAGGGTGTGATGCCTGCCCAGGCCGCCTCGTCGATCCGGCCATCAATTTTTAGCGGCCCCTCAATGCGCTGCAGATTAATAGGTGCTGCCTTGTCTGCAGATTGCAAAGCCTCGTAGTCAAAAGTACTAGTCTGTGCAAAGGCTGGTGATGCCCATGCGAAAAATCCTGCAAGGAGAAACAGTCGGGTCTTAAGCACGCCGTCTATTGTTTAACGTGTGGGTGATTGTTGTTTATACGTGGGTGTGGTGGTGACTGTGTGAATGCCTGTTGCCAATGTGCCCGGCAATCAACATCAAACTGCCGGTAACGGTTAACGCGATTTCAGCAAGTTCTCCCACAAACTCGCCAACGAGGATTGCGCTGCCAACCAACGTCAGGCCCGCTAGCAACATGACGACTACCCAACGCCGGGTTTGCCATGCTTTAGAGCGCCAGATCGCTAAGCCTGTAACTGGAATAAGGATCAATAGAAAAAGTGTATGTACCCATTCAGACACAAACCACGCCGTTGCACCGGCTAACAACACCGGCGTTGCGATGCAGTGCAACAGGCACAGGCTGGAGAAGAACATACCAGAGATGTCCCACCATCGCACCGTTTTTTTGAGTGTCATGGAGTTTTTAAGCGTCATGGAGCCAGTAAGCTTGAATTAAGTTATGTGCTATAAAACAGGAATTATCAATCGGCCTGACGGGCATCTTTGATCAAAAAGAAAACACCCATGGGGCCATCGGGCAGCAGTTCAAGCGTCCCTGCAACCTCAATGGGCTGCATGGTGTATTCAATCCCTTCGCCTTTAGAAACTTTCACTTCAATAAATTGCGATTGTGTGCCAGGCGCGCAGAACTGGCAGCCTTCCAGCGGCACCATGCTCAAGATGAAGTGTTTCTGTTTCATCGTGTTTTCCAGCGGCATCATAAAGCCATTAATCTGGATGTCTTTGCCGGCCAGCTTTTTTACCCCAGGCCCAAACTCCATCTCCCAGGTAGCTTTATTCTCGACAATTTTCAAATCTGCCAACTCATCCCAGGAAATCACTTTCTGGGCAATTGCCTGGGAAGGTGCAAGCATGATCACTAATGCAAGCAGCACAAGACGAGGTAAAATGTTAGATGTAGACATATAATACGCGGTAGATTTTCACTAGTAAGTTGTGCTGGAATCTTATATTATTTTTAGGTGAGACTATGGAAATGCGGTGGGGGAATCAAGGGAGTATCGAAGGG
>JBCCIM010000259.1 GCA_039111535.1 Bacteroidota bacterium
CGACGCGGTACAGCGCGCGGTTTCGATTGCCGAGGACTTCCTGGATGCGGGCGATATAATACTCACCCCAGGAATCGTCAAATTCGGTGTCGTAAAGCGAGGCAATCAGGCCGGTAGCTGTACCGCGTCGAACGCGCCCTCGAAAAAGACTTGCTACATGTAATCGACCCCGACCCCTGGTTGACTGACCTTCGCAACGACCCACGCTATCAAACTTTGCGGTCAGACTACCTGAACAACTGATTTTCCACCCACTTTATCACCATAGTGCAATGCCTGTATCAACTAATTCCGTCGAACCTTTATCTCTCGAACCTATATCTGAAATCAAGTTCACCAATTTCGCTGTTCGCCTGCGTGATTTTGATGGACAATTTTTCAATGCCGAAGTGACCAACTCTCCCATCGGACGCATGCGGGAGCCGGTATCTGTGCCGTTTAACGCCAACGTCATCCCATACGTGCGCAAACTTTCAAACCCTGAACTGCAAGGCGCTATGCAGAACCACGAATTAGTGACAATGGGCGAAATGCTTGGTGACATGATACTTCCCATGAACGTACGGCGCATGTTCATCCAATGCTGGTCGATGGTGTATGGTTGGCAAATTGAGGAAGGGAACGAAGAAAATCATGGGATACGATTAATGCTTGAGCTGGATGACGAATTCCTTAATACGCTACCGTGGGAGTACATGTACCTGCATGAATACCATCATATGCGTGGCCTGGCGCTAGACTGGGATAAAGCTGGTGACTTCGGAGTGCTAGACGAAAAGGACACCCTGACAAGAGACCGTGGCTTTCTGGGGCTCCCACCAAATCAGCACGAAATTAAATGCGTCCTTAAGCTGAAGAAAACACAGCTTAAGGATCGCCTCAAAAAACAACTTGTTAAAGAATGGAAAGGGACACTGCCTAAAGACGCCTGGCTCGAAGCATGGCTCAGTAAATGGATGGACAATCGAATGAGCGCTCTTCGCCCCAAAGCAGACTTGATATCGGGTAAGCCCAAATCGAAGCTTAAAGAAAGAGAATTGATCACCTGGCTGGAAGAAAGACTTGAGGAAGACCTGGTTACCAAGCAAGCTGAGCGATCGCACACCGCCCCTTTTATTTCCATTGTACGCCATGAATCCTTTGTGGGACGTACATCGGAGCGCAAGCCAAACAAGAAAATAAGGGCCCTTATTGCGTTAGCCGAGCCAAGTGATTTCCGAAATATTGAGACAGAACTGGAAATACAGAATATTTTGTCTGCAACTCGAGGAATAGTGTCCTCCGATACATCTAACAGCAACGGATCCCAAGTACCTGTAGAAGAACCGCCTTGCGGCCGGCATTTCAGCATTAATGACAAACTAGAGATCGACGTACTGTGCAACACAAGTAGATCATCGTTGCAAAGCAAGCTCGACAAAACCAGAGGAGGACTCGACATCCTTCATTTTAGTGGACACGCTGACGTTATCAACAGCACCCTTGTCGATAAATACAACCGCATCACGTTTATTGATGAGGAATCCGATGCAAGTATGTTTGACGCATCCTTGTCGGATGAATCAGGTGCCCGAGGCACCGGCTTCACACGCGGCACTGGATTTACCAGAGGTACAGGCTTCACGCGGGGCACTGGCTTCACCAGAGGTACTGGGTTCACACGCGGCACTGGCTTCACCAGAGGTACTGGATTCACACGCGGAACTGGCTTCACCAGAGGTACTGGGTTCACACGCGGCACCGGGTTCACCAGAGGTGCCAATGGTGAAATCGATTTATCGTCACAGTACGATGATCTCAACGCCATTACCGAACGCCGGCAAGGTATGATTCTGCTTGAACAGGGAAACCGCCAACACCTGTGGCACGAACATGAAATTGATGCACTACGCGAAGAATATCGCGGATTCCGGCGGCCCAAGAACCGACTCCTTCACGATTTCCTTGACTTTCTTTGGGACCACCACCCAAAACTCGATGCCCTCAGGATTTACCTCGTGCAGTCTGAGCGCATTGAGGAAAAAAGCAAAATCTATGAAGATGCAAAAGCTGCCTGGGAGCCGTTTCAAGTACTTACAGAATCCCTTTGGGAAAAGATGCCTGATCTACTGCGGCTCAATGTAACGCGCTGGGAAGCCGGCACACATGACGTCGTGTGGGCTGACGAATTGGCGCGAATGGTAATGGAGCACCATGAATCTTTGCGGCTCGTGATATTAAACGCCTGCATGACGGGCCGGGAACGTGGTCGCGACTTCATGTCGGCGGGTGTTTCCACGACCTTGCTAAAAGCCGGCGTACCGGCTGTTGTAGCAATGCAGATGAGCATTAATGATGAAGCAGCCATTGCCTTTTCATCAAACTTCTACAGCAATCTAGCACGTGGCGCTACCGTTGAGGTAGCCGTGGCCATGAGCCGTAATAATATTGCGGCCAAAGGTCTACGCGATCAAGAATGGGGCATTCCGATTCTGTATGTCCGCTCAGCGACCTCTGCAACTACCTTGACCCCACAGGTCAAGGTAAAAGCTTTCCAGTCGTACGAAATGAAGGTATCACCACCCAAAGTTTCGGAAATTGTTGTCCAACCCTAAGAACACAAATGCCAGAAGACGTCCGAAAAAGACTTCCCTGGCGCGCACCCAATCTCAATCCCCAGATCATAACGCACCTACACCGGAGCCCAATAAGGAATCCGATGCGGGTGACGAATAGCAATTCCTAAAGGTTGAAAGTTCAGGTTGGAAGTTGGCGTGCTCCTTGCATACCAACTTTCAACCTTAAACCTGTAACGTTCAACCGTCTCCCAGAAACCAACCTTCTGGAACGACGTATTCCAAGTCACCACAACCAAATTCTTGAGTACACGCATAGATCACTGATACTACCTTTTTTCTGAACCAACACTGACTCGGAAGTAGTTTTAGTATGCTGCGTGCATCTTTGCTCATATTTTGCCTGTCCCTGCTCTTCCCGTGCGCTCCGCTCTTCGCGCAAAACTGGGGGACCCTCGAAGGCCGTATTCTCCAGGCATCAACCAACCAGCCTATTCCCGGCGCTACCGTTATCGTAAACGGGACCAACTTCGGTACAGCCGCTGATGCTGATGGGTTTTACACCATGCGCCTGCCGGCCCGCTCGTACGAAGTCGTCATCCGCGCATTAGGTTTTTCTACGATTGTAGATTCAGTCCTTGTCCGCCGCGACATAGCCAATACGTACGATTACAAACTGGATGAGGAAGCCGTCAAACTCGATGGCATCACGGTAGAGGACGACGCTGCTTTTAATGACGCCGGCGTCTACGAGCTCGACCCGGAGACCATCCAGAAAATCCCCGCCCCCCTGAAAGACGGCTTCCGTGCCCTGAAAGTGGTGCCGGGTGTTGTGACCAACAACGAGCTTTCCAGCCAGTACTCCGTACGTGGCGGTGGATTTAATGAAAACCTGATTTTCTTCAACGGGTTTGAAGTCTACATGCCTTTCCGCCCCCGCCAGGGAGAACAGGAAGGCCTTGGGCTTTTTAATCCGGAACTGGCTGGCCGGATCACCTTTTACACGGGCGGCTTCCCGGCGCGGTATGGGGGCAAGCTCTCATCCGCCCTTGAAGTGGATTACCGCCGGCCGGAAAACGAGCCTTTCCAGGGATCGGTCTCGCTTTCCTTGCTCGATGCCACAGCCACCGCGTCTTCTTCAGCGCTCAATGGCCGGCTGGGCTGGATTGCCGGCTTTCGCAAAGCCCGCGCCCGCTCCCTCTTCAGTTCGCAAGAGCTCAAAGGCAACTACCAGCCTGATTTCCAGGATATCCAGACCTTCATTTCCTACCGGCTCACCAACAACACCGAACTCGAATTACTCGGCATCTGGGCGGACCATACCTTCCGCCTCGACCCCAGCAACCGCCGCACCTTCTTCGGCACCGTAAGTACCGATCCACGCGTACCCAATAACTTGCAGTCGCTGTGGCTAGATTTCAACGGCCAGGAACGCGACGGCTACGAAACGCGCTTTGGGGGCTTCCGCGTCAAAAACCGGTTCTCCCCCCAGCTTACCGCCTCACACGACGTGGCCTACTTCAAAACCATTGAAGAAGAAGGCTTCGACATCAGTGGACAAGCCGTGCTGTACCTTGTAGATCCAGGCGGCAACCCGAACAACAACGAAGACTTTATCACCACGGGTATTTCGCGCACAGAAGATTTTGCAGCCAACCGCATCGAAGTGGATACCTGGACGGCGCAGAGTCGCTGGCAATACAGTACCAGGCGCCATGCAGCAGAAGCCGGCGGTTACTTCCGCAGCCTCGCATTTGACGATGAGCTCAGCGAAAAATCGGTTGTAATTGGCCGGGACCAGACGGGCGATGTGGTCCGGATTGTTGTCGACAGCCTCGACGGAACAGCAAACTTCGACGAAACGCAAGCCGGCTTCTACGTACAGGATGCCGTCGACCTCCTCGAAGAACGGGGCAAGTTTGTCGCAACCGTTGGCCTGCGCACAGATTACTTCTCGTTCAACGAAGAATGGACCCTCTCCCCGCGCCTGTTGATGCGGTACCAGCCCAACGAACAGATGACCTACACGGCATCCTGGGGCATCTACCACCAGGCACCAACGTACCGAGAATTGCGCGGACAACCCGATCCAGCCATTTCGCTCATCAATACCCTCAACCGGGACCTGGTGGCGCAGCGGTCGATGCAATTTGTGGCCGGCGTGGAACGCTTCCTGCCAAGGTCGCGCTTCTACCTCCGCGGTGAGGCTTATTACAAAAAATTGAGCAACGTAATTTCGTACGACATCGAAAACGTTCGCGTGGTATATTCCGGAGAAAACGACGCAGAAGCATACGCCTATGGCCTCGACTTGCAGCTACGCGGTGAATTTGTACCCGGCCTCGAAAGCTGGGCCAACTACAGCTTCCTCGTAACCAACGAAGACTTCCTCCCTGAATTCTCCGACGACTTTAAAGACGGCAGCAATCCACGCCCGAGCGATCAGCGCCACACGGTGTCCATCTACGTGGCAGATTACATCCCTGGCGACGACAGTTGGAAGCTGCACATGCGTACCCTCTTCGGCAGCGGCCTCCCCTACACGCCCCCCATCGAAGGGGAACGGATTGGTAATATCATCACCCAGGTGCCCGGCGAGCGGTTTTCAGACCGCTACCAGCGCTACTTCCGCTTCGACATGGGTGTGACCAAAGAGGTGGTCATTACCAACCGCGCCAACGACATCCCGGTAAAACTGGAGCTGACAGGTGAAATCCTCAACGTGTTCGACATGGTGAATACTGTCGCCTATTCATGGATCCCCCGAAGTGACGGCATCTGGACCCGCATCCCAACACGCCTGACCCCGCGTACCATCAACGTACGCATGGCAGTAAAATTTTAGCCCCCCCCAACTCCCCTCTAGAGAGGGGACAGTCCGATAAAGTCGGACAGGGGTGTGTCAAAACCGCCGAGAAACCTCAGCATCAACAAAAAAACAAACCGATAAACCAAGCGCCCCCCAAACCTCCCCTCTAGAGAGGGGACAGTCCGACAAAGTCGGACAGGGGTGTGTAGCACCCGCTAAAGAAACAAAGCACTGTAGCCAACTAAACACGCTTGCTAAGTTTATGCGCCAACCGCGTCGGCTCAGGAATTTTATAGCGCGTCGTACAGGCAAGGGTTAACCGAATAGCGTCATCCAGGGTCATCAAATGCCCCAGACTAACGAAGACAGGCTTCACCTTGTCACGCGTCCGAACGACGCTGCCAATAATTTCGCCTTTGTCCGTAAGCGAACTCAGGCTGCCTTTTGCAATACCGGGTTCGGCGTAACGACCGATATACCGGGTTTTGGCGACGCCAAATGCCGGCCTGTCGAGCAACACGCCGAGGTGGCAGGCAAGTCCAAAGCGCCGCGGATGCGCGAGGCCCTGGCTGTCGGTCATAAACACGTCGGGCGCAACCGACAATTTTTCGAGGGCGGGCAGAATCGCCGGCATTTCGCGAAAGCTGAGGAGTCCGGGAATGTAGGGAAACTGTACGGTGCCCTGCCACGTGACTTCCTCAACAACTTCTAGCGAAGGCAGCGCAAGCACGGTGATTGCCGTCTGCAAAGCCTTGCCTCGAATACTGACATCGACGCCAGCGATGGTTTCTATTTTGCCGGTCAGCGGTTCAACCCGAACCTTGCCGGCAAGATCACGTTGTATCGCAACGGCTGCTGCAGATGATACCTGCCAGGGATGGGCGTGATGAAGATTAACTTGCATACCTCAAACTACAAATAGCTGTGATCAAGGCAAACTACATAGGGATGGTGTTTTTGTGCTTCTGCTTCGCGCTGCCGGCGCAGGCCCAAGACAGTCCGATGGCACCGCCAGCACCCGCAGCGAAGTCCGCACAGAAAGCATTTGCACTGAGCCTGATCTTGCCGGGATGGGGCCATCGTTATGCCCAAGATGGATCATGGCGCGGCCGCGCAACGCTGCATGCCGGCGCAGATCTCGGGCTGTGGATTGGACTTGTATCAGCAGAATGGCGTAAAAACCACTTTATCCAGAGTTACCAAACGCTAGCTGCCACCAGCGGCAACGCGATTATAGAAGGAAAAGACCGCGCGTTTTACCTGAACCTGGCGTCATTTCAATCTTCAGATGAGTACCTCACCTTCCAGCTCCGCAACCGCGCCTGGGATCGCATCGATTATGTTGATGACCCAGCCTTTCACTGGAATTGGGATACCTCAGACGACTTCCAGCAATTCCGCGAGTTAAGAGAAGACGCAGAGTCGCTCAGCCGCCGGCGTTCGATATTCATCGCCCTGCTGGTAGCAAACCGCGTCCTGGCCGGCCTCTCAGCCATTCAAGCTGCAAACAAGTCGAACGTACAGCTGACTGCATCTTTTAGCGCCCCACCATCGCATAGACAAGTACCGGTGCTAAACCTAGGGCTAAGGTTTTAGCCACTGGCTCAAGGATTGTTGATTGGGGATTTTTGATTGCTGATTCCTGAATGGGATGACATGGGTAAAACAGCCTACTACCCTGTCAAGTCCTGAAATAGGTTGACAGTAAATTAGTGTATAGTTTGTGATTTAAGCCCAGTTCGGTAGACCTGATCGGGTTTCCGATAGCCGAGTGTTGTATGTGGACGTTCGTGATTATAGAGCCAGACTGCCTCTCGTAATGCCTGGCGTACTTGCTTGAGGTTGATAAAGCAACCATCAAGTCCATATTCCAGTTTGAGTATGCCATTGACC